>NZ_JAEMQB010000169.1:0-13508 GCF_022759015.1 Tibeticola sp.
CAGCCATAGCCTAAGCTATGGCGAGGAATTGCAACGACGCAGCCCGCCCGCTGCCGGGATGCGCGGCACGCGAGGGACTGGTTTAGCGTCGCCCTAAGCTTCACGCGCGTGGAACGTGGCGTGAACTTTCTGGGGCCTGGCGCATCTCACGAGGGCGGGGCTTGCAAGAAGCCCCGCCCTTTTTTGTTTATTGAGTGACAGTCGGCAGCCCAACATGACGGTATCCACCCAGGGTCTCGAAGTTTCGTTTGGATCACGCGCCTGGCGTTCGGCGGTGGAACTGGTCTCGTCGATGCGATTTGCGATTTCGCTGCTGACGGTGATCTGCATCGCGTCGGTCATCGGCACCGTGCTCAAGCAGCACGAGCCTTATCCGAACTACGTGAACCAGTTCGGTCCGTTCTGGGCCGAGGTATTCCGCAGCATCGACCTCTATTCGGTTTACAGCGCCTGGTGGTTCCTGCTGATCCTCGCTTTCCTCGTGTTGAGCACCTCGCTGTGCATCGCGCGCAACACTCCCAAGATCCTCTCGGACCTGCGCAGCTACAAGGAAGATCTGCGCGAAACCAGCTTGCAGGCCTTTCATCACCGCGCCGAAGCGCTGCTGCCCGAGCCGCCGCAGACCGCCGCCGAGCGCATCGGCCGCCAACTGGTGCAGGAAGGCTGGAGGGTGCGACTGCAGCCGCGCGAGACGGCCCACGGCCCCGGCGTGATGGTCGCGGCCAAGGCCGGGCAGGCGAACAAGCTCGGTTATCTGGCCGCGCACAGTGCGATCGTGCTGATCTGCCTGGGTGGCCTGCTCGATGGGGACCTGATCGTTCGCGCTCAGATGCTGCTCAACGGCAAGACGCCCTACAACGGCGGCGGCTTGATTTCCGACGTGCCCGCGCAGCACCGGCTGTCCGAGCGCAACCCCACGTTCCGCGGCAACCTGTTCGTGGCCGAGGGGACGAGCGGCGACACCGCCATCCTGAGCCAGTCCGATGGCATCTTGCTGCAAGAGCTGCCGTTTGCGGTCGAGCTCAAGAAATTCGTCGTCGAGTACTACGAAACCGGCATGCCCAAGCTCTTCGCGAGCGACATCGTCATACACGACAAGGCCACCGGCGAGAAACAGGAAGCCCGAGTGGAGGTGAACCACCCCGCCAGCTACAAGGGCATCGAAATCTATCAGTCCAGCTTCGATGACGGCGGATCGAGGGTCAAGCTCAAGGCCATTCCGATGCGCGCGGCCACGCGGCCCTTCGAAATCGAAGGCGTCATCGGTGGCAAGTCGCAGCTGCAGAAAGGGCAGGGCGACGACGCCGAGAAGCTCACGCTCGAGTACACGGGCCTGCGCGTCATCAACGTCGAAAATTTGGGTGGCCGTGAGGGTGGTTCGGACGGTGCCGTCGATGTGCGCAAGGTCGATCTGCAGTCCACCCTGGCGCGCCATTTGGGCTCGGGCAGCAAGCCCTCGGCGAACAAGACCCTGCGCAACGTCGGCCCGAGCATCAGCTACAAGCTGCGCGACGCATCGGGCCAAGCGCGTGAGTTCAACAACTACATGCTGCCCATCGATGCGGGCGATGGCGTCCCCGTGTTTCTGCTCGGCGTGCGCGAGACGCCCGCCGAGCCCATGCGCTATTTGCGCATTCCCGCCGATGACCAGGGCTCGATGGACGGCTTCCTGCGGCTGCGCGATGCGCTGGCCGATCCGGCGATGCGCGCCGAGGCGGTGCGCCGCTATGCGGCACGCGCGGTCGACCCGGCGCAACCGCAGGTCGCCCGCCAGCTCGAAGTGTCGGCCGCACGGACGCTGGCGCTGTTCGCCGGGGCCGACCCTCAGGCAGGGACCCGGGGGGCGGGCCTGCAGGCCATTTCCGACTTTCTCGAAGCCAACGTGCCCGAACCCGAGCGCGAGCGCGCCGGTGAGGTGCTGCTGCGCATCCTCAACGGCAGCCTGTTCGAGTTGCAGGCGCTGGCGCGCGAGCGCGCGGGTCTCGCGCCGCTGCCGGCCGACGACGCTTTGCGCCGCTACATGAACTTGGCCGTGCTCGCTTTGAGTGACCTCGCGTTTTATCCCGCGCCGATGGCCTTCCAACTGGTCGATTTCCAGCAGGTGCAGGCCAGCGTGTTCCAGGTCGCGCGCGCGCCTGGAAAGGCCGTGGTCTATCTCGGGTGCGCCTTGCTCATCATCGGCGTTTTTGCCATGCTGTACGTGCGCGAGCGGCGGCTGTGGGTTTGGCTCGAGCCGGTCGCCGGCGCCGGCGAAGGCGCGCAAAGCCGCGCGCGCATCGCGATGTCCACCCATCGCCGCATGCTCGATACCGACCGCATTTTTGACGATCTCCAACGCAAGCTCTTGAACCGGAAGGACGACCAGCCATGAACACTGCCACCGAGGCTTTGACGCTGCACGAGGGCTATTTCAGCCGGCGAACGCTCTACGACTGGCTGTTTGCGCTGCTCGTGGTGGGCGGCGCGGGTTTCGCATTTGCGCGCTACGGCCACGCGATGGATGTCTATGAAAAAGGCATCTTGCTGTGTGCCGCGCCGCTGGCGATTTGGCTCGGCTGGTTCTGGGCGCCGCTGCGCACCCTGATGCTGGTGGTGGCCGCCGCTTCGCTGTTGGCCATCGTCTCTTATCAGGGCGACTTGAAGCGTGCCGATTCGGTGTTCTGGCTCAAATACTTCCTCTCCAGCCAGTCGGCCATCCTGTGGATGTGTTTGCTGTTCTTCATGAGCACCGCGTTTTACTGGGCGGGCATGTTCGCCAAGAGCCAGGCCGAGGTGTTCGAGGGGCTGGGCTCGAAGATTGCCTGGGTGGGGGTGGCCATGGCGCTCATCGGCACCATGGTGCGCTGGTATGAAAGCCACCAGATCGGCCCGGATATCGGCCACATCCCGGTGAGCAACCTCTACGAAGTGTTCGTGCTGTTCTGCTGGCTCACGACCCTCTTCTATCTCTATTACGAAGCGCAATACCAGACGCGCGCGCTCGGCGCCTTCGTGATGCTGGTCGTCAGCGCCGCGGTGGGCTTTTTGCTCTGGTACACGCTGGTGCGTGAAGCGCAGGAGATCCAGCCGCTCGTGCCCGCGCTCAAGAGCTGGTGGATGAAGATCCACGTGCCGGCGAATTTCATCGGCTACGGCACCTTCGCGCTGTCAGCCATGGTGGCGTTTGCCTACCTCATCAAGCAGTCGGCCGCGGAGACGCGCTGGTACAAGCTCGCGCCGCTGCTGCTGCTGGGCATCGTGCTGTGCTTCGAACCCATCGTCTTTCGCCAGTCGCCCAGCGCCATGGCCGCGAATTCGGGTCTGAGCAGCTATTGGGCGGTGTATTTCGGCATTTCCGCGCTGATCGTCGGCGGCATTTTGCTCGCGCGCAAGCGCCTGGCCGAGCGCCTGCCGCCGCTCGAGGTGCTCGACGAGGTGATGTACAAGGCCATCGCGGTCGGCTTTGCGTTCTTCACCATCGCCACCGTGCTCGGCGCGCTGTGGGCGGCCGAAGCCTGGGGCGGCTATTGGAGCTGGGACCCCAAGGAGACCTGGGCGCTGATCGTCTGGCTCAACTACGCCGCCTGGCTGCACATGCGGCTCATGAAGGGCCTGCGCGGCACGGTCGCTGCTTGGTGGGCGCTGGTGGGCCTCGCGGTGACGACCTTCGCGTTCATCGGCGTCAACATGTTCCTGAGCGGCCTGCACAGCTACGGCACGCTCTGAGAGGCTGAGAGGGGATTGGTCATACCCGCTTTGACGCCCCAAAACACGCCAGAGGGCGTTGCAAATGCGCGCCGTAGCCCAAGCTACGGCTGTGCTTTGCGCCTACTCGGGCGCGTTTTGGGGCGCCCCTACGGGCACGCCCAATTCCCTCTCAGCCTCTGACTCGGGCGCGGTCGGCGGGGCTGTTGCGAGATCACACGCCGTGGGGGGCATTCCGCCACGGCGTTTTTGTTTTTGCCTAGCCTGAAAGAATTCGCATGGAACTCCGACAAATATGCATCCCCACCGGAGGCTTCTCATGTTGATTCGAACCCAAGACCGCGGATACGAACATCCGCTGAGCAGCGAAATCACCCCACGCGCGCTGGTCGAGAACCGACGGGCTTGGCTTGCGCGGCTCGCCACCGGGGTGGCCGGCGCGGCCTTGGCGTCCTGGGCGGCGCGCGATGCGCTCGCGCAGGGGGGCGGTGCTGCCGTGCCGCGGCCCGGAAAGCTGCCGGCGCTGGCGGCGACGCGATCGGCGCTGCCCGGTGCCGTCACGCTCGAAAAGCTCACCGACTACGCGGACGCGACCAGTTACAACAACTTCTACGAGTTCGGCACCGACAAAGCCGAACCCGCGCGTCTGGCGCACACGCTCAAGACCGCGCCCTGGTCGGTCGAGATCGACGGCTTGGTCAAAAAGCCCGGCCGCATGGCGCTCGAAGACCTGCTCAAGCTCGCCCCGATGGAGGAGCGCGTGTACCGGCTGCGCTGCGTCGAGGGTTGGTCGATGGTGATTCCGTGGGTTGGCTATTCGCTGGCCGAACTGATCCGCCGCGTCGAGCCGCTCGGCAGTGCGCGCTACGTCGAGTTCACCTCGCTGGCCGACCCGGCCACGATGCCCGGCGTGCGCTCGCGCGTGCTCGACTGGCCTTATGTGGAGGGGCTGCGGCTCGACGAGGCCCTGCATCCGCTCACCATGCTCGCGTTCGGCATGTACGGTGAAGTGTTACCCAAGCAAAACGGCGCGCCGCTGCGCCTGGTCGTGCCCTGGAAATACGGCTTCAAGAGCGCCAAGAGCCTCGTGCGCATCCGCTTTACCGAGCGCCAACCCGCCACCGCCTGGGGCCGGGCTGCGCCGCAGGAGTACGGGTTTTATTCGAACGTGAACCCCAATGTCGATCACCCGCGCTGGAGCCAGGCGACCGAGCGGCGCATCGGCGAGGACGGCTTGTTTGCCAAGAAGCGCAAAACGCTGCTGTTCAACGGCTACGAGGCGCAGGTGGCGAGCCTCTACGCGGGCATGGACCTGAAGGTGAATTTCTGACGCGGCCCATGCCACGCACGCGCGCACGCGGGCTGCTCTCGCCCTGGGCAAAAGTGGCGGTGTTCGTGTGCGCCGCTGTGCCCGCGGTGTGGCTCATCGGCGCCGCTGCAACCGATCGGCTGGGCGCCAATCCGGCCGAGAGTCTGTTGCGTGGCACGGGCGACTGGACGCTGCGGCTCCTGTGCGTGACGCTGGCGATTTCGCCGCTGCGTCGTGGGCTGCAGCAGCCCGCGCTGGCGCGTTTTCGGCGCATGCTGGGGCTCTACACCTTCTTCTACGCCGTGCTGCACGCGCTGGCCTGGGCCTGGCTGGATCAAGGCTTCGAGTGGGCCGACATGGTGCGCGACATCGCCAAGCGCCCCTTCATCCTCGTCGGGTTCACGGCCTTCGTGCTGCTCGTGCCGCTGGCCGCGACTTCATTCAACCGGGCGATCCGCGCGCTCGGCGCGCGCCGGTGGCAGCGGCTGCACCGGCTCGTGTATGCGGTGGCGGGCCTGGCGCTGCTGCATTTTTTCTGGATGCGCGCGGGCAAGAACGATGATGCCGAGGTCGCGGTGTACGCCGCGCTGGTGGCGCTGCTGCTGGCCGAGCGCAGCCTCCATTTTTTTAAGAAAAACGCGGTTCTGCCGGCGTCGACGGGTCACTGAGCGCTCTCAAAAAAGAAGCGTCGCAGTGGGTGACGTCAGGCTTCCTCGAGCACCTCGGGCAGCGCGATGCGGTGGTCGGTGCTGAACTGGTAGTCGCGGAACACATGCTCGGCCGTCAGCAACTGATAGCTGCCGTCGGCGAGACGGTGCGAGGTGTCTTTGAGCCGGTAGGTGTAGTGGCCGCAGGTCCAGCACTTGAAGTTGCGCATGTGGGTGCACAAACACGTCTTGTCCCAGACATGGATGTCGCGTGAGCCAGGGTGCAGCGCCACTTCGCGGTTGTAGGCGTCGATGTAGGCGCACTGCCCCTTGGCGTCGAGCAGGTAACCGTAGGATTCGCAGCCGGGGCGGATGCCCGAGCCGATCGCCGGCGAGCTCTTGAGCATGCGCATCGGGTAGCCGGTCGGGGAGATCGTGTTGACCTCGATGTCTTCCTCATTGGCGCGGAAATATTCCTGCTTCACGTCGTCGGGCAGGCCGCACTCCTGCGTGACCGTAAAGCGGGTGGCCACCTGCACCGCCCGAGCCCCGTCTTCCAGGAATGAGACGGCGTCGGTGCCGGTGAAGATGCCGCCCGCGGCGATCAAGGGAATGTCGAGCTGCTCTTGCTCGAGCCAAGCGGCGATCTCGCGCACGATGGTGCGCAAATCGTATTGCGCCCAGTCGAGCCCAAAGCCCAGATGCCCGCCGGCGAGCGGCCCTTCGACCACGACGTAATCGGGCAGGCGTTCGAGCCGGGCGTTCTTGCGGATGAACAACTGCAGCGCGCGCAACGAGGACACGATGATGCCGAGCTTGGCGTCGCGAAAACGCGGATGGTCGGCAATCAGCGAGAACGAACCCAGGTGCAGGCCGGCGCTCAGCGTGATGCCGTCGATTCCGGCGTCGAGCGCGGATGCGAGCCGCACGCGCAGCGTCTCGGCTGGCCCGTTCATCGTGAGCTTTTCCATGCAGTTCACGAAGATTAGGCCCGCGCCCCGTTTGGCTTCCATCGTGCGGCCCACGTGCAAGCGCGTGGCTTCGGCCACATGGCCCAGGTCGAACTTCACGCTCGACTTGTCGGCATTGTCGATGTTGAGCTTGTAGAACTTGGTCTTTTCCTTGACGAAGCTCGTGTCGAAGCGCCGGTCGGCGACGTCGGTGATCAGGGCATCCGAAATATGTCCGATGCCGCCGAGGCGCGCGGCTTCGAGGGCCAGCTCGGCCGTTGAAATGTCGACACCCATGCCGCCCACGACGATGGGGACCAACTCATGGGAACCCAGTTGGAGACGGAAATCATCGACACGCTTCATGGCAAATTCGCTCGAGCGTCAGGCGCTCGCTTTAGAACAATCGGGACTGAATTATCAACTTCTGGCCGTGGCCGCGCGAAAACCCCATGCGCATCCGCGGTTGTATGAACACCATCATGCGCGCCGAACTTGACGCCGCATTGACAACAAAGGCAACGCTGAACAAGTTCCCGTGATGGCGCGCGCGAGGCTGGGTCAGCGCCGTGCCCAAGCCAACGCTGAATAAGTTCCCGCGATGGTGCGCGCCCGGCGGCGGGATGGGATGCGAGGCGCAAACCGCAGCCATAGCCGAAGCTATGGCGAGGATTTGCAACGACGCAGACCGGCCGCAGCTGGGATGCGCGACGCGCGAGGGACTTGTTCAGCGTTGCCCTAAAGCGCGCGCGCCGACAGGGCCAGCGACACCGACATCGCCAGCGCGTGCAGCACCGCCGCGGCGATCGTGTAGATGATCGCGGGCCGCAGCGCTTGCGGCGTTGTGGCATGTCGCCACAGGTAGACCGCCGCAGAAGCCGACAGCGGTGCCGAAAGCAGCCCCCAAATGGCGGTCGGCGGCTGGAGGTCGAACGCGACACCGACGGCCAAGAGCGCATAAGACGCGCTGGCCAGTGCGGTGTATGCCAGCGCGCTGCCTTGGGGCCCAAGCCGCACCGCCAGTGTGCGCTTGCCGACCTGGGCGTCGGCGGCGGCATCGGGGATGCCGTTGATCAGCAGGATATTTGCGATCAGCCCTGCAAAGCTCGACGCGGTGGCCGCAGCCACCACGGAAACCGTGCCTCTTTGCACCGCGTAGGCGCCCAAAACCACCAGCCACCAGGCGGCCGCAACGGCCAGTTCACCGAGGCCGCGGCGCATCAGCGACAGCGGCGGCGACGAGTAGGCCCAGGCCAGAAACAGCCCGGCGAGCCCGATGCTGAAGACGACACCGCCACTGAGCACGGCGAGCAGCACCCCGGCGGGAATTACGAGCCCGAACAGCGCGAGCGCGACCTGCCGCGTGTCGTCCAGCGTGACGACGCCGTTTTGAATCAAGCGCGAGCCGCCGGTGAACGGGAACAGTCCGGCCGTGTTGGCCGCATCCGCGCCGCTGCGACCGTCTTCGAAATCATTGAGCACGTTGGCCGCCGCATGCGCGAGCAGCGCAAGGCCGATCGTCGCAGCGGCGCGGCCCCAGGAAATGCCGCATCCACACGCGGCGGCCAAGGCGATGCCGAGCACGCAACCCGCCGCAGTGACGATGAGAAAGCCGGGGCGCGTCATGCGCCAGATGAGTTTCAGGTCGAGTGGGGTGGGGGACAAGGCAGGGTTCCTTCGAATTGGGCATTCGCATTGTGCCCACCGACTCGGCAAAGTTGCCCGAAGACACGCCGGATGACACGCGAGGCGGGTGGCTGCTAAGATTACGCATCCGTAAATCAATTTACCAATGCGCGATTTTGAGCCCCGTTCGCGGGGGGTGCGCGCGCCCGAGGAGACCGATCAATATGGGCACCTATGTGTACCCGCAGTATCCCTACCGCGCCCCTGCCGACCTGCAGGCGGGCGCGCCGCAGCGGCGGCCGTTGATCGTCGTGGGGGCGGGGCCGGTGGGTCTGAGCGCCGCGGTGGATGCGCGGCTCAAAGGACTGCCGGTGCTGGTGTTCGACGAGGACGAGACGGTGTCGGTGGGCTCGCGCGCGGTGTGTTACGCCAAGCGGACGCTGGAAATCCTCGACCGGCTGGGCGTGGGCGATCCGCTGTGCGCCCGAGGCGTGAGCTGGAACGTCGGCCGCACCTTCCTGCGCGAAGAGGAGGTCTATCGCTTCGACCTCGTGCCCGAGCCTGGCCACAAGCGCCCGGGCATGATCAATTTGCAGCAGTATTACCTCGAGGAAACGCTGATTGCGCGTGCGCTCGAACTCGGCGTGGATCTGCGCTGGAAGTACCGCGTGGTGGGCGTGCAGCCGCAGGAGGAGCATGTGCGACTCACGGTCGAGACGCCCGACGGGCCGTTCGAGATCGACGCCGACTGGCTCATCGCCGCCGACGGCGCGCGCAGCCCCATCCGCCGCATGCTCGGCCTCGACATCGAGGGCAAGGTGTTCCAGGACCGCTTTCTGATCGCCGACGTGGTCATGCAGGCCGACTTCCCGGCCGAGCGCTGGTTCTGGTTCGATCCGCCCTTCCATCCGGGCCAGAGCGTGCTGCTGCACAAGCAGGCCGACCACGTCTGGCGCATCGATTTTCAGCTGGGCTGGCAGGCCGATCCCGAAGAAGAAAAAAAGCCCGAGCGCGTGATCCCGCGCATCCGCGCGATGCTGGGCGACGCGCGGCCCTTCGAGCTGGAATGGGTCAGCGTCTACACCTTCCAATGCCGGCGGATGAAGGAGTTTCGCCACGGCCATGTGCTGTTCGTGGGTGACGCGGCGCACCAGGTTTCGCCCTTTGGGGCGCGCGGCGCCAACTCCGGCATTCAGGACGTCGATGACCTGATGTGGAAGCTGCAACTCGTGATCGAAGGCCGCGCGCCGCAAGCGCTGCTCGACAGCTACAGCGCCGACCGCGCCTTTGCTGCGGACGAAAACATCCTCAATTCCACGCGCTCGACCGACTTCATTACCCCGAAAAGCCATGTGAGCCGGGTCTTCCGCGACGCCACGCTCGCGCTTGCGCGGCACCACCCGTTCGCGCGGCGGCTGGTCAACTCCGGGCGGTTGTCGGTGCCCTCGTTTCTGACCGCATCGGCGCTCAACACGCCTGACACGGATGCGTTCGCCGGCGACGTGGTGCCGGGCGCGCCGATGGACGACGCACCGATCGGCATCGGCGCCGAGCCCGGCTGGCTGCTCGATCAGGTCGGCAACCGTTTCGCCTTGCTCGTGTTTGCGCCGCGTCTCGAAGACCTCGACGCCGCCACGATGGCCGCGCTGCGCCGCTTGCGCCTCGGCGCCATCGCGGTCGAGCCGCTGATCCTCACGCCGGAGGGCGGCGCGGTCGAGGGCCTGCGGGTCGTCGCTGACATCGAAGGGCTGGCCGCGCGCCGCTACGACGCCGAGGCGGGCGCGGTCTATCTGGTGCGTCCCGATCAGCATGTGGCTGCACGCTGGCGGGTCTTCGACGCGGCCGCGGTGCAGCGTGCGCTGGCGCGCGCAACGGCGGCGACGCCCGTCCTCTGAACCGCTGCAGGAAAGGAAACGGCCATGCCGCTCAACACCCAACCCAACTTTGCCGAACCCGGCCGGCGCGACTTTCGCGCTTACACATCGGGCGACGACTTCTACGAGGCGCTGATCGAGGCGCACCGGGGCCTGTCCGATGCGCAGAGCGAAGCGCTCAATGCCCGGCTCATCCTGCTGCTGGCCAACCACATCGGCGACCTGCGCGTGCTGCGCGAGGCCTTGCGCCTGGCGCGCGAGAGCGCCGAGGCCGACGCGCCCGCGCGCGCCACCCAACCCTGATCCCGGAGACTGCCATGAAGATCCGCCAAATCCACCACGTCGCCTACCGCTGCAAGGACGCGAAAGAAACCGTCGAGTGGTACCAGCGCCACCTGAACATGGACTTCATCCTGGCCTTTGCCGAGGACCATGTGCCCTCGACCAAAGCACCCGATCCCTACATGCACATCTTTCTCGATGCTGGCAACGGCAATGTGCTCGCCTTCTTCGAACTGCCCAACTCGCCCGAGATGGGCCGCGATCCGAACACCCCCGCCTGGGTGCAGCACATCGCGTTCGAGGTCGACAGCGTGCAGACGCTGATCGACACCAAGGCGCGCCTGGAAGCCGCCGGGATCGAGGTGGTGGGCCCGACCGACCACACGCTGTTCCAGTCGATTTATTTCTTCGACCCCAACGGCCACCGTCTCGAGCTTGCCGCCAACACCGGCACGCCCGAGCAGCTCGCCCGCGCCGCCGCCGTCAAATGGGACATGCTCAACGAGTGGGCCCAGACGAAGCGCGCACCCCGGCACGCCGCCTGGATGCATGCGCTGGAATTCGAGGGCGTGCCCTCGCAGCCCTAAATCGCTCTTGTTTTAAGAGCAAACGAAGACCGGAACACGCCGGCGTCTGCCGGTTTATATTCAAAAATCCCGGTCCGAGGCGGCCCTCACATGTTCCGCCGGTACTGCCCGCCGACCTCGAAGAGCGCGTCGGTGATTTGACCCAGCGAGCAGCAGCGCACGGCGTCCATCAGCACTTCGAACACGTTTTCATGCGCCATGGCAGCCTGCTTGAGCCGCTCGAGCATTGCGGGTGCCTCGGCGGCGTGGCGGCGGTGGAAGTCTTCGAGCCGATCGAGCTGACTTTGCTTTTCCGCCTCGGTGCTGCGCGCGAGCTCGAGGGTCTGCGGGATCGGGTCGCCGTGCGGATTGCGGAAGGTGTTGACGCCGATGATGGGCAGTTCGCCGGTGTGCTTGAGCATCTCGTAATGCATGCTCTCGTCCTGGATCTTGCCGCGCTGGTAGCCGGTCTCCATCGCGCCCAGCACACCGCCACGTTCGCTGATGCGCTCGAATTCGGCGAGCACCGCTTCTTCGACCAGTTCGGTCAGCTCGTCGATGATGAACGCACCCTGGTTCGGGTTTTCGTTCTTCGCCAGACCCCATTCGCGGTTGATGATGAGCTGGATCGCCATCGCGCGGCGCACGCTGTCTTCGGTCGGCGTGGTGATGGCTTCGTCGAAGGCGTTGGTGTGCAGGCTGTTGCAGTTGTCGTAGACGGCAATCAGCGCCTGCAGCGTGGTGCGGATGTCGTTGAACTGAATCTCCTGCGCGTGCAGACTGCGGCCGCTGGTCTGGATGTGGTATTTGAGCTTTTGGCTGCGCTCGTTGGCGCCGTATTTTTCCTTCATCGCCACGGCCCAGATGCGCCGGGCCACGCGGCCGAGCACGGTGTATTCGGGGTCCATGCCGTTGCTGAAGAAAAAGCTAAGGTTCGGCGCGAATTCGTCGATGTGCATGCCGCGCGCCAGGTACGACTCCACATAGGTAAAGCCATTGGCCAGCGTGAACGCGAGCTGGCTGATCGGGTTCGCGCCGGCTTCGGCGATGTGGTAGCCGCTGATCGAGACCGAATAGAAATTGCGCACGTCGTGGTGCACGAAATAGGCCTGGATGTCGCCCATGACCTTGAGGCTGAACTCGGTCGAGAAGATGCAGGTGTTCTGGCCCTGGTCTTCTTTCAAGATGTCGGCCTGCACCGTGCCGCGCACATTGGCCAGCACCCACTCCTTGATCTTGGCCGCTTCGGTATCGGTTGGGTCGCGGCCGTTGTCGGCGCGGAATCTGTCCATCGCCTGGTCGATCGCGGTGTTGAAAAACATCGCCAGGATGGTCGGCGCCGGGCCGTTGATCGTCATGCTGACCGAGGTCGCCGGGTCGCACAGGTCAAAGCCCGAATACAGCACCTTCATGTCGGCGCGCGGGGCCACGCTCACGCCCGAGTTGCCGATCTTGCCCCAGATGTCGGGCCGCCGGTCGGGGTCGTTGCCGTAGAGCGTGACCGAGTCGAAGGCGGTGGACAGCCGCTTGGCTGGCATACCCTCGGAGAGCAGCTTGAAGCGCCGGTTCGTGCGGAAGGGGTCGCCCTCGCCGGCGAACATGCGCGTGGGGTCTTCGTTCTCGCGTTTGAACGCAAACGTGCCAGCGGTGTAGGGGAAGCTGCCCGGCACGTTCTCTAGCATCAGCCAGCGCAGCCGCTCGCCATCGTCTTCATACTGGGGCAGGGCGACCTTGCGGATCTTGTTGCCCGACAGCGTCGTGTGCGTCAGACGGGTGCGGATTTCCTTGTCGCGGATCTTCACCACGTATTCGTCGCCCGCGTAGGCCTTTTGCAGGTCATCCCATTGCGCGAGCAGCTTGGCGCAGGCGGGTTCGAGCCGCTCGGCGCGCGCTTCGGCCAGAGCCATCACCGTGCCGTAGGCGCCGGGCTTGGCGCTGCCGTCTTTGTTCGGGTCGGCTTCGAGCAGCATGCGTGCGGTCTCGCGCAGCTGTTGCAGCTCGCGCGCGAGCCGCGCCTGCGCCCGCGCGCGGCGCTTGTAGCCGCGCACCGTTTCGGCGATTTCCGCGAGGTAACGGCTGCGCGCCGCGGGCACGATCGGGGTCTGGTTGGTGCTGTGTCGCACCGTCACCGGCGCAAGCCGCCCTTCGCGCACCGGCAGGCCCAGGGCCGCCAGACGCGCGCGCAGCGCCTGGTACAGCGCCGTCACACCGTCGTCGTTGAAGCGCGCGGCCATGGTGCCGAACACCGGCATCTGCTCGAGCGGCACGCCCCAGGCTTCGCGGTTGCGCTGCACTTGTTTGGACACGTCGCGCAGCGCGTCCATCGCGCCCTTGCGGTCGAACTTGTTGATCGCCACGAACTCGGCAAAGTCGAGCATGTCGATCTTCTCGAGCTGGCTGGCGGCGCCGAACTCGGGCGTCATCACATACATCGGCACGTCCACATGCGGCACGATCGCAGCGTCCCCCTGGCCGATGCCGCTGGTCTCGACGATGATGAGGTCGAAACCCGCGGCCTTGCACGCCGCAATCACGTCGGGCAGCGCCTGGCTGATCTCGCTGCCCGTCTC
>NZ_JAEMQB010000155.1:0-5017 GCF_022759015.1 Tibeticola sp.
GACAACGCGCCCCGGTCGACGCAACTGTTGGCCCCGATTTCGACGTCGTCCCCGATCTGCACCGCCCCAAGCTGCTCGATCTTGATCCAATGCCGGTCTTCGTCAAGCGCAAAGCCAAACCCATCGGCCCCGATCACCACGCCGGCATGCAGCAGACAGCGGCGCCCAAGTACGCAATCTTCGCCCACCGTCACATGCGCGCGCAGCACCGTCCCCGCACCGATTCGAGCCCCGCGTTCGACCACGCAGAACGGGCCGATGGAGACATCGTCGCCGATTTCCGCGTCGGGGTCGACAATCGCCGTGGGGTGGATCCCCCGTAGCGCCGGCCCTCGGTGCTCGGCCTTCCAGAGTTGTGTCAGCCGCGCGAAGTAGACATAAGGCCGCTCGGTCACGATGCATGCGCCTCGAGCGCGTGCGGCGACCGCCTGCTCCGGCCCAACGATCACACAGCCCGCGTGCGTGTGGGCAAGTTGGGCCGCGTATTTGGGATGCGCCAGAAAGCTGATTTCATCGGCTCGCGCGCGCTCGAGTGGTGCAATCGCACGCACTTGCAGCGCGGCGTCGCCGTGCAGCGCGCCGCCCAAGCGCTCGACGATGAATCCAAGTGACAGCGCCACCGGGACCGCGCGCGCCGCTTACTTGCCGTTGGCGGCGTTGAGAACCTTGAGCACCTTGTCGGTGATGTCGAGGCGCGGATTGATGTAGACCGCCTCTTGCAGGATGACGTCGTACTTTTCGGACTCGGCGACCTGTTTGACCACCTTATTGGCGCGGTCGATCACCTGCTGCAGCTCTTCGTTCTTGCGAGCCGTCAGGTCCTCCTGGAACTCGCGGCGCTTGCGCTGAAACTCACGGTCTTGCTCGAGCAACTGCTTCTGGCGAGCCGCCCGTTGACTCTCCGACAGCGTCGGAGCCTCACGCTCGAACTTCTCCGACAAGGTCTTGAGCGAGTTGCCGAGGTCCACGAGTTCCTTCTCGCGCTTGGCAAATTCCTGCTCGAGCCGCGCTTGGGCCGCCTTGGCACTGTTGGCCTCGCGGAAGAGGCGCTCCGTGTTGACGAAACCGATCTTGACCTCTTCGGCCACGGCAAGCGTCGAAAAGAGCGCGGAGCCAGCCAGCACCAGGGCCGACCAGAAGGGGGAGCGAAGGTAGTTCATCAGAAGGAAGTCCCGATTTGGAATTGCAGTTTTTGGATTTTATCCCCGGCAAATTTGCGCACCGGCGTCGCCCAAGCCAGCCGCAGCGGTCCGACCGGCGAAATCCAGCTGATGCCGACACCCGCCGACGCCCGCATCTGCGACAGATCGACCTTTTCCGACTCCCCCCAGACGGTACCGACATCGGTGAAGGCGAACAAACGCAGCGTCTTGTCATTACCCGCGCCCGGGAATGGCGCGACGAGCTCACCGTTGAGCGTGATCTTCTTCGGCCCGCCCGCATAGGTTCCGGTGATGCTGCGCGGCCCCAAGGTGGATTGTTCGAAGCCGCGCACCGAACCCAGACCCCCGGAGTAAAAGTTCTTGAACACCGGGAACGGCCGGCCGTTGAGCCCCTTGCCCCAACCAAACTCCGAGTTGAACGCGAGCGTGTATTGACGCGACAGCGGCACGAATTGCTGGAACTGGTAATTGAGCTTGATGAAGCGCGCGTCGCCGCCCACGCCCCACTCGGTGTTGAAGCGTTGGTAACGGCCCCGGTTCGGGGCGAGCGCGCTGTCCCGATCGTCCCGAGCCCAGCCCACGGTCAGCGGCACCGTGTTGCTGGTGTAGCCAAACTGCTCGGCATAGGCCAGATACTCGGCCGGGATGTTCGTGCCCGTCTTGATGCGGGTGCGCTCGATGCCTCCGCCAAAGAACACCGTGTCGTTCTCGGTGAAGGGGACGCCAAAACGCAGAGAGCCGCCTTCGGTGATGAGCTCGTAGTTTCCACCGTAGTTGTTGTAGGGCTTGGAGCTGCGGTGGTAGATGTCGAAGCTGCGCGATATCCCGTCTGCCGTGAAATATGGATCGACGCTGCTGAGCACGAGTACGCGGTTGAACTTGCTGGTGTTGAGTTCGACCGCCAGGTACTGCCCGGTACCAAACGCGTTTTCCTGCTTGAAGCTGAAATTGAGCGACAAGCGCTCGGCGCTCGAAAAGCCAGCCCCAACCTGAACACTGCTGGTCGGCTTTTCGGCCACCGTCAGGTTCAGGTCGACTTGGTCCGGCGCGCCAGGGACGTCTGCCGTCTCGATGTTCACCTCGGTGAAATAGCCCAGGCGGTCGACCCGGTCGCGAGAGAGGCGGATCTTGCGCCCGTCGTACCAGGCTGCCTCATATTGGCGAAATTCGCGCCGGATGACCTCGTCCCGGGTGCGGTCGTTGCCGTTGATGTTGATGCGCCGCACATAAACGCGACGCGACGGATCGGCCGCAAACACCAGCCGCACCACCCGGCGCGCGCGGTCGATTTCGGGGCGAGCTTCGACCCGGGCAAAGGCAAAGCCGAAGTCGCCGAAGCGATCGGTGAACGCCTTGGTGGTCTCAGCCACATCGTTGGCGTTGTACGGCTGCCCCGCCTTGACGGTGATGAGCTGCTTGAACTCGTCCTCGCGGTTGAGATAGTTGCCGGCAAGGTCGACCTCGGAGACGATGTAGGGCTCCCCTTCGGTGATGTTGATGATGATCGACACCTCCTGCTTGTCAGGCGAAATCGCCACTTGCGTCGAGTCGATCCGAAAGTCGATGTAGCCGCGCGAGAGGTAATACGACTTGAGCGTCTCCAAGTCGCCGTTGAGCTTCGTGCGGGAATAACGGTCCGACTTGGTGTACCAGCTGAGCCAGTTGCCGGTATCCAGCTCGAACAAACCGCGCAGCGTCGACTCACTGAAGGCCTGGTTGCCGACGATGCGAATCTCCTTGATCCGCGCGGGCGAGCCTTCGGTCACCGTGAACGTCAGGTTGACGCGATTACGCTCGATGGGCGTCACGGTCGTTTGAATCTCGGCGCCGTAGAGGCTGCGGTTGATGTATTGCCGTTTGAGTTCCTGCGTCGCGCGGTCGATCAGCGCCTTGTCATAGGGCCGCCCCTCGGCCAGACCGACTTCGCGCAGCGACTTCATCAGCACTTCTTTGTCGAACTCGCGCACGCCGGAAAACTCGACGCCCGCCACGGTGGGTCGCTCCTCGACGGCGACGACGACGACATCATCGGCCACCTCGATGCGCACATCCTTGAACACACCCAGCGCATACAGCGCGCGGATGGCCGCCGACGCCTTGTCGTCGTCATAGGTTTCACCGACCCGCAGTGGAATCGAGGCGAAAACGGTGCCGGGCTCCACGCGCTGCAGGCCCTCGATCCGAATGTCGCGGATGGTGAATGGCGCAATCGCTGCGGCCTGACCGGCGGCAAACAGCGTCGCGACCGCCAGGATCGTGGGGCTGAGGCGTGAGGGAAAGATATTCATGAACGAAAGCCGAGCTGGCAAGAGCCGCAAAAAGAGGAGACACCTCAGCCGAACAGCCGCGAGATGTCGTTGAAGAGCGCGATGGACATCAACAGGATCAGCAGGACGACTCCTCCCCGCTGCAGCCGTTCCATCCAGGCGTTGGAAACGGGCCGCCCCGTCACCGCCTCCCAAAGATAATACATCAGGTGCCCTCCATCGAGGACGGGCAGCGGCAGCAGGTTGAGCACGCCGAGACTGATGCTGATCACGGCCAGAAATTGGACATACGCCTGCCAACCGATCGCTACCGACCGCCCCGCGTAATCGGCAATGGTGAGCGGCCCGCTGAGGTTCTTCACCGAAGCCTCGCCGATCAACATACGCCCAATCATGCGCAGCGTCAGCTCACTCATCTCGACCGTGCGCGACAGCGCGCGCTGCACACCCTCCCACGGCCCGTATCGAACCACGACCATCTCCGGCGGTCCGCCGACGTAAGCACCGATTCGACCCACGACCGTCTGAGCTTCTTCGACACGGTCGGGTTGCACCGAAATCACCAGCCGGCGCCCGCCACGCTCGACCTCGAACGCCAGCGGGCCGCGGCCCTGGGACTCCCGAATGAGTCGCCGTAAGGCCTGGCCATCACTCACGACCTGGCCATTGACCCGAAGCACCCGGTCACCGGTTTGCAGGCCAGCTCGCGCGGCAGCACCCTCGGCCTGCAAGTCGCCCAACACGGGTGGCGTCCAGGGACCCGTCAGACCCAGCTGCGCCAGGAGCTGAACGTCCGGGGCCAGGCCCAGGCGGCCAATCGGGAGTCGAATCTGGCGGGGCGCCGCATCACCCGGGCGCTCGACCTCGAGCACCACGTCCCGCTGGCGCACCGCCGCCTGGGTCAGGATCCAGCGCAGCGACTCGAACGATGGGACCTCGCGCCGGTCGTCCGGCTCGATCACCGCGCTGCGCACACGCTCGCCTCCGGACAAGCCCGCCTCGGCCGCCGGCGAGCCTGCCAACGGCGCCGCAAGGATGGGTTGGGGCTCGGCGACCCCGGTCCAATTCAGGGCCGCGTACAACACCACGGCCAGCAGCAAATTGGCCAAAGGGCCAGCCGCGACGATGAAGGCTCGGGCGCCCAGAGGCTTGCGGTTGAAAGCCTGCGGGAGATCGTCGGCCGCGACCGGGCCCTCGCGCTCATCCAGCATCCGGACGTAGCCGCCGAGCGGGAAAGCGCAGAGTGCGAACTCCGTATCCTGACCCGGCCGTTGTCGCCGGGGCTTGTAGCGCAAGAGTTCTGGCCCAAATCCGATCGAGAACCGCAGCACCCGCACCCCCATGGCGACCGCGGCCCGGTAATGCCCCCACTCGTGGATGGCAATCAGGATCGCGATCGTCAGGGCAAAAGCAAGCAGGGTTTGCATGGGAGGGTTTCGTTTCCGACCTCAGAGGCTGAGAGGGAATTGGGCGTGCCCGAAGGGGCGCCCCAAAACGCGCCCGAGTAGGCGCAAAGCACAGCCGTAGCTCGGGCTACGGCGCGCATTTGCAACGCCCTCTGGCGTGTTTTGGGGCGTCAAAGCGGGC
>NZ_JAEMQB010000139.1:0-11192 GCF_022759015.1 Tibeticola sp.
CCGGGCAGGCATAGCGCGCGTTGAAGGCGTGTTCGCAGCCGCTGTCCATCTCCAGCGCCAGCGCGCGGCCCTCGGCCAAGCCCAGCGCCGTCTCGAAGCGCTCGGCCAGGCGCTGGCGCAGGTCGGGGTCGCCGCAGCGCACCTTCACGCGGTCGATCACCACGTCGAGGTCATGCCGCTCGCCCGCCTTGAACGCCGGCAGCGAATCGGCTTCGAGCACCGTCCCATCGAGCCGGAAGCGCACATAGCCGCGCGCCTGCATCTGCGCGACCAGCGCGCCATGCTCGCCCTTGCGCTGGCGCAGCAGCGGCGCGAGGATCATCACCCGGCTGCCCTCGGGCAGCGCCAGCACCGCATCGACCATCTGGCTCACGGTCTGGGCGGCCAGCGGCACGCCGTGCTCGGGGCAATGAGGCGTGCCGGCGCGCGCCCACAATAGGCGCAGGTAATCGTGAATCTCGGTGACCGTGCCGACCGTGGAGCGCGGGTTGTGGCTGGTCGCCTTTTGCTCGATCGCAATCGCCGGCGAGAGCCCCTCGATCAAATCGACATCGGGCTTGTCCATGCGCTCGAGAAACTGCCGCGCGTAGGCCGAAAGGCTCTCCACGTAGCGCCGCTGGCCCTCGGCATACAGCGTGTCAAAGGCCAGGCTCGACTTGCCCGAACCCGACAAACCCGTCACCACCACCAAGCGATGCCGCGGAATGTCGAGGTCGATGTTCTTGAGGTTGTGCGTGCGCGCGCCGCGGATGCGGATGCACGGCGCAGCCGCCGCACCCCCGTCGTGGGGCGGCGTGGAATCGGGCGAACGGGGCTCGGTCAAGGCGGGCTCTCGCGGGGAAAACCACGCATTATCGGCGGCCAGCCCCTCTTCGGACAACGCACCCCGGACAGCCCGCGCGGGCAAAGGGTGGGCGCATGTTGGAGAATCGCTACTTTGTGTCCGCTGCCGATTCCGGCTCTTGTCCTATGTCTGAGACTGCTGTTTCTCCCTCGACTGCCCCGAGCGCAGCGTCGTCCATGACGCCCACCGAACGGCGCGCCACCGCGTCGCTCGCGTCGATCTTTGCGCTGCGCATGTTGGGCATGTTCCTGGTTCTGCCCGTGTTCGCGCTCGAAGCACGCGGCTATGCGGGCGGTGACGACGCCGCGCGCGTCGGCCTGGCCATGGGGATTTATGGCCTCACGCAAGCCGTGTTCCAGTTGCCGCTGGGCCTCGCGTCCGACCGCTTGGGCCGCAAGCGCGTCATCGTGCTGGGCCTGCTCGTGTTTGCGGCGGGCAGTTTGATCGCCGCGGCCGCCAGCAGCGTCGAAGGGCTGATTTTCGGCCGCGCCTTGCAAGGCGCGGGCGCGATTTCAGCTGCCGTCACGGCGCTGCTCGCCGACCTCACGCGCGACTCAGTGCGCACCAAGGCCATGGCCGTCATCGGCGCGAGCATCGGCCTCATGTTCGCGCTCTCGCTCGTCATCGCGCCCGTGCTCGCCGCGTGGTTGCATCTGTCGGGCTTGTTCGTGCTCATCGCCGTGCTGGCGCTCGCCGGCGTGGCCGTGGTGCTCTGGGGTGTGCCGCCCGAGCCGGCGCGCGCCCCGGCGAGCGCCGCACGCGAGGGCGTCCTCGTCGCCTTGCGCCATCCGGCGCTGCTGCGCCTCAATGCGGGCGTGTTCATCCTGCATGCCGTCCAAATCGCCATGTGGGTGGCCGTGCCCGCGCTGCTGGTCCAAGCGGGTTTGACCAAAGATCATCACTGGCAGGTTTATCTGCCGGCCGTGCTGGCCTCTTTCGTCGTCATGGGCGGCACGTTGTTTCCGCTCGAGCGCCGCGGGCGGCTGCGGCTCGCGTTCCTGGGCGCCATCGTACTCATCGGGGCGTCGCAACTCGGCCTGTGGTTCGGCGCCGATCGGCCCGACATCGCCCACATCGGCCTGATGCTGTTCGTGTTCTTCTGCGGCTTCAACGTGCTCGAGGCGTCGCAGCCCAGCCTCGTCTCCCGGATTGCCCCGCCACACATGCGCGGCGCGGCCCTGGGTCTCTACAACACGCTGCAATCCCTTGGTCTCTTTGCCGGCGGCGCGCTCGGTGGCCAGCTCGCGAAAAGCTGGGGTTTGGGCGCGGTACTGCTCGCCGGCGCGGCCGCCATGGCGCTGTGGCTGGCTCTGGCCTGGAGCATGGACCTGCCGGGGCGTGTACCGGCGGGGCCAAAGGCATAAGGCAACGCTGAACCAGTCCCTTGCGCGGCCGGCACGGGCTAGGCGCAATAATCAGGCCCTACGCATAGGAGGAAGTGTTCCATGGCATCGGTCAATAAAGTCATCCTCGTGGGCAATTGCGGCCGCGACCCCGAGGTTCGTTACATGCCCTCGGGCCAGGCCGTCGCCACCGTCAGTGTCGCCACCTCGAGCCGCCGCAAAGACAAAAACACCGGCGAAACCGTCGAAGACACGCAGTGGCACCGCGTGACTTTCTATGACCGCCTCGCCGAAATCGCCGGCGAATACGTGCGCAAGGGCCGTCCCATCTACGTCGAGGGGCGGCTCAAATACGGCAAATACACGGATCAATCGGGCGTCGAGCGCAACACCGTCGACATCATCGCAACCGAGCTGCAGTTGCTCGGCGGCCGCGAGGGCATGGGCCAGCCGGGCGACGAAGGCGGCGATGCCGCGCCGCGCCGCGCCCCACCCCCGAGCCGCAGCGCCCCGGCCGCCGCACCCCGCGCCCCGGCACCGGCCGCCGCCCCCAAACCCAGCAGCGGTTTCGACGACCTCGACGACGACATTCCGTTCTAGGATATCCAAAACCCTTTTAGAGCCTTCGTCTGGTCTCCAGCGCGATCGTTGGTCCACGGACGCATCAGGGGCGGTTGAAAGGGCGGGCGTCACCCGGCGCCCGGCCTGACGCGACGGTTTGGGTTCGCTAGCCGGGGAAACCCGGGGGGCGGTTGACATATACCCCAGGGGGTATTTATCATCCACAACTTCAGAGTGGAGGTTTCATGCGTCCGTCCGTGTTTTCTGTTCGTCGGCTTTCTGCGGTGCTGTTGGCGCTGGCCGCGGCACCTTGGGCGTGGGCTGCGCCCGCGGCGGCTACGGCCATCGAGGTGCCAGTCGTTCAGGTCCGTCCGCAGCCAGTGGCCACCGGGATCGAATACGACGCCGTCATCCAGCCCGTGCGTCAGAGCACCATCGCGGCGCAGGCTGCGGGCCGCGTCGTGGCGCTGCTCGTCAAGGCTGGGGATCGGGTGAAGGCGGGGCAGGTGCTGGCCACCATCGACGACCGCGAGACGCAAACCGGGGTCCAGCGCAGCCAGGCGCAGGTTGCGCAGGCCGAGGCCGATTTGCGCAACGCCAAGGCCCAATTCGACCGCACCACCGAGCTGCGCCAAAAGGGCTTCGTGAGCCAGGCGGCGCTCGACTCCGCCGAAGCGCAATACAAAGCCGCCCTCGCCGGGCGCGACCAGGCGGCCGCGGCCTTGCGGCAGGCCGGTCTTGCCCAGGGCTACACGCGGGTGACGGCGCCTTATGAGGGCTGGGTGCTGCAGACCTTGGCCGATCCGGGCGACCTCGCGGCTCCCGGGCGGCCGTTGCTGGTTTTGTATGCGCCGCGCCCGCTGCGGGCCGTGGTGCAGGTGCCCGCTTCGCTCGATGCGGTGGCGCGCAGCGCCACGCGGGTCGAGGTGCAAGTGCCGACGGCCAAAGGCGGCGCGGCCTCGTGGATCGAGCCGACCAGCCGCACGGCTTTGCCCGCGGCGGATCCGGTCGCGCAAACGGTCGAATGGCGGCTCGATCTGCCCGATGCGGCCGCCTCGGCGGTCGTGCCGGGGCAGCAGGTGCGGGTGCGCTTCGTCGGCGGCAGCGCCGAACGTCTGGTCATTCCCGCGCAGGCGGTTTTGCGCCGGGGGGAACTGACGGGCGTCTACACCGCGACGGAGCAGGGCTTCATGCTCAAAGCCGTGCGGCTGGGCGCGGACCATGGGGCCGCGGGTATCGAAGTGCTCGCCGGCCTCGGCCGTGACGACCGGGTGGCGCTCGATCCCGTCCGCGCAGGGCTCGCAGGTGCGCGTCCCGCCGCGGCTGCCGCAGCCCGTTGAGCGAGCTTCGATCCGCCATGAACGAACATCCGTCCTCCTCGCCCGTCGTCGCGCCGCAGTCCCTGGGTATTTCGGGGCGCATGGCCGCGTTGTTCCAGGCCAACGCGATTACGCCGCTGCTCGCGCTGGTGGCCTTGTTGCTGGGGCTGTTTGCGATCCTCGTTACGCCGCGTGAAGAGGAGCCGCAGATCAACGTGACCATGGCCAACGTGCTGATCCCCTTCCCCGGGGCCAGCAGCACCGACGTGCAGAACATGGTGGCACGCCCGGCCGAGCAGGTGCTGGCGCAGATCGCGGGCATCGAACACACCTATTCGGTGGCGCGGCCGGGCCTGGCGGTGTTGACGGTGCAGTTCAAAGTCGGCGTGCCGCGCACCGAAGCGCTGGTGCGGCTCTATGACGTGCTCAACGCCAACCAGGATTGGCTGCCGCGTGACCTCGGCACGCTCGCCCCCATCATCAAGCCCAAGGGCATCGACGACGTTCCGGTGCTGGCGCTGACCCTGTGGAGTCGTGACGCCACGGCAGCGGTCGATCTCGAGCAAGTGGCGCGCACGGTCGAACTCGAGCTCAAGTCCGTCAAAGGCACGCGCGAGGTGCAGACCATCGGCGGGCCGGGACGCGCGGTTCATGTGTGGCTCGACCCGACGCGGCTGCGTGAGCGGGGCATCGACGTGCTCACACTCAAGCAAATCCTCTCGGCGGCCAACTTCGGCATGCCCTCGGGCGCCGTGATCGACCCGAGTGCGCCCAACAAACCGCAGATGCTGAGCGTCGAAACCGGCGAGTTCCTCAGCAACGAGCAAGAGATCGGCTCGCTGGTCGTCGGCGTCCACGAGGGCAAGCCCGTGTACCTGCGCGAGGTCGCCAAGATCGAAACCGGCGCGCAACTGCCCCAGCGTTATGTCTGGCACACCCCAGGCCAAGCGGCCGTGGGTGCCGCCTCGGAAGGGGCCGCAAGCACCGCGGCGCTGCAGCCCGGCGGTGTCTATCCTGCGGTCACGATTACGGTGACCAAGAAGCCCGGCGAAAACGCGGTCGACGTGGCACGCGCGGCACGCGAGCGCATGGATGCGCTACGAAACACCGTCATTCCTTCGAACATCGAAGTGACCGTCAGCCGAGACTACGGGGTGACGGCCGCGGAGAAGGCCAACAAGCTGATCCAGAAGCTGGCGTTTGCGACCGGCTCGGTGATTTTGCTCGTCGGTCTGGCGCTGGGCCGGCGCGAGGCGGTGATCGTCGGTGCGGCGGTCATCCTCACGCTGATGGCGACGCTGTTTGCCAGCTGGGCCTGGGGCTTCACGCTGAACCGAGTGTCGCTGTTTGCGCTGATTTTCTCCATCGGCATCTTGGTCGATGACGCCATCGTCGTCGTCGAAAACATCCATCGGCATCAGCAACTCGATCCGCACAAGCCGCTGGCCGAGATCATCCCGGCTGCGGTCGACGAGGTCGGTGGCCCCACCATCCTCGCGACGCTGACCGTGATTGCAGCCCTCTTGCCGATGGCGTTCGTCAGCGGCCTCATGGGGCCGTACATGAGCCCCATCCCGATCAATGCCAGCATGGGCATGGCGATTTCGCTGCTGATCGCCTTCAGCGTCACGCCTTGGCTCGCGCGTAGCCTGCTCCAGAGCCATGCGTCGGGTGCCCACGCGGACAACCCCAAGGGCTTGGGCCCGATGCTGCAGCGCTTCTTCACGCGCGTGCTGACGCCCTTTTTGGAGAGCGCGCGCAAACGCTGGCTGATGCTCGCGGGCATCCTGGTCGCGCTGATGCTCTCAGCTGGCCTGGCGGTCGTGCAGTGGGTGGTGCTGAAGATGCTGCCCTTCGACAACAAGAGCGAGTTCCAGGTCGTCGTCGACATGCCGGCGGGCACGCCGCTCGAGGACACTGCAGCGGCCCTGCGCGACCTGGGCAGCTTCCTGGCACAGCAGCCCGAGGTGGTCGATCTGCAGGCCTATGCCGGCACCGCAAGCCCGATCACCTTCAACGGTCTCGTGCGCCAATACTATTTCCGCGCCGACGCAGAGCAGGGGGACCTTCAGGTCAACCTGGTCGACAAGCACCATCGCAGCGAAAAGAGCCATGCGATCGCGCAGCGCTTGCGCCCCGAGCTCGAGCGCATCGGCGCGCGCCACCATGCGCGCATCAAGGTCGTCGAAGTGCCGCCCGGCCCGCCGGTGATGAGTCCGCTGGTCGCCGAGGTCTACGGGCCTGATGAAGCCGGCCGGCAAGCGCTCGCCGAGCGCATCGCCCGCGAAGCTTTTGCGCAGACGCCCGACATCGTCGGCATCGACACCACGCTGAAGGAAGACGCGCCCCGTGCCCACATCACCGTGCGGCGCCAGCGCGCCGAGTCGCTGGGGATCCCGGTCGAAGCGGTGGCGCGCACCGTCTACGCGGCTTTGTCCGGGGTCGACGCCGCCTATTTGCACGATGGTCAATCGAAATATCCGGTGCCGGTGACGCTGCGGCTGCCGCTGGCGGATCAGGTCGGACTCGACAGTTTGCTCGCTCTGCCCATGAAGGCAGCCAACGGGAAAATGGTGCCGCTGTCCGAGCTCGTGCGCGTGGATCGGGGCGTGATCGACAAGCCGCTCTACACCAAGGACCTCAAGCCCGTCAGCTACGTCATCGGCGACATGGCCGGACGGCTCGACTCGCCGCTCTACGGCCTGTTTGCGATTCGCCCCCATCTGGCGGCGGCACAACTGCCCAACGCTGGGCCGCTGGGCGAATACTGGATCCGCCAGCCGGCCGACACCTTCCGCGAGTACGCGATCAAGTGGGACGGCGAGTGGCAGATCACGTATGAAACCTTCCGCGACATGGGCGCGGCCTATGCGGTGGGGCTGGTGCTGATCTATCTGCTGGTGGTCGCGCAGTTCAAGAGCTATTTGACGCCGCTCGTCATCATGGCGCCGATTCCCTTGACCATGATCGGCGTCATGCCGGGACACGCCTTGCTCGGGGCGCAGTTCACGGCTACCAGCATGATTGGGATGATCGCGCTCGCCGGTATCATCGTGCGCAACTCGATTTTGCTGGTGGACTTCATCGACCTGCAGGTCGCGCAGGGCGTGCCGTTTGCGCAGGCGGTGATCAACTCGGCTTCGGTGCGTGCGCAGCCGATCGCGCTCACCGGGCTCGCCGCGATGATCGGGGCCTTCTTCATCCTCGATGACCCGATCTTCAACGGCCTCGCCATCTCACTGATTTTTGGCATTTTCGTATCCACCTTGCTCACGCTGGTGGTCATTCCGGTGCTTTATTTCGCGATGTACCGGCGTCGCCATGGCGCAAGCTGAATCCGCACCAGACCGAGCGAGCCCCGCCATGTTTTTTCAACCTTGACTCAACGACAGGAGACAACAATGGCCCACATCGTCATCATGGGTGCTGGCATCGGCGGCATGCCCGCTGCCTACGAGATGCGCGCAATCCTTTCCAAGGAGCACACCGTCACGGTGGTCAGCGCCCTGGACTACTTTCAGTTCGTGCCTTCGAACCCGTGGATTGCGGTGGGCTGGCGCAAGCGCGAGGAGATCATTCTGCAAATCCGCCCGCTGCTCGAGCGCAAGGGAATCCACTTCATCGCCAAGACGGTCACGAAGATCGACGCCGAGGGCAACAAGCTCGTGCTCGCCGGTGGCACGCCCGATGAGCAAGAACTCGCTTACGACTATCTCGTCATCACCACCGGGCCAAAGCTCAGCTTCGACGAGGTGCCCGGGGCTGGCCCGCACGGCGGCCACACGCACTCGGTGTGCACGGTCGATCATGCCGAGGCCTTCTGGCGCGACTACCAGGAGTTTTTGAAGAACCCCGGCCCCATCGTCATCGGCGCCATGCCCGGGGCCAGCTGCTTTGGCCCGGCCTACGAATTTGCCTTCATCGTCGACGCCGACCTGCGCAAGCGCAAGCTCCGCCACAAGGTGCCGATGACCTTCGTCACGAGTGAGCCTTACATCGGCCACTTGGGGCTCGGCGGCGTGGGTGACTCCAAGTCGCTCATGGAGTCCGAGATGCGCAACCACGACATCAAGTGGATCACCAACGCCAAGACCACCAAGGTCGAAGCGGGCAAGCTCTACACCACGCAGCTCGATGACAACGGCAACGTCGTCAAGGAACACGAGGTGCCGTTCAAGCTCTCGATGATGCTGCCCGCGTTCAAGGGCGTCGATGCAGTGGCCGCGGTGCCCGAACTGTGCAACCCGCGCGGCTTCGTCTTGATCGATGAGTATCAGCGCAGCAAGAAGTACCGCAACATCTTCTCGGCCGGCGTGTGCGTGGCCATTCCGCCGGTCGAAGTCACGCCGGTAGCCACCGGTGCACCCAAGACCGGCTACATGATCGAAACCATGGTGACCGCCATTTGCCACAACATCGCCGATGAGCTGGCAGGCAAGCCCGCGACGGCCAAGGGCACCTGGAATGCGATCTGCCTGGCCGACATGGGCGACGAAGGGGCCGCGTTCGTGACGCTGCCGCAAATCCCGCCGCGCAACGTGAACTGGTTCAAGAAGGGCAAGTGGGTGCACTTGGCCAAGATTGCCTTCGAGAAGTATTTCATGCGCAAGATGAAGACCGGCAATTCCGAGCCGGTTTACGAGAAATACGTGCTCAAGGCGCTCGGTATCGTGCGTCTGCATGAAAAACACTAAGGCAACGCTGAATCAGTTCCCGTGATGGCGCGCGCCCGGCTGCGGGATGGGATGCGAGGCGCAAACCGCAGCCATAGCCGCAGCTATGGCGAGGATTTGCAACGACGCAGACCGCCCGCCGCCGGGATGCGCGGCGCGCGAGGGACTTGTTCAGCGTTGCCCTAATCTTTGTCTCAACCCAGGAGTTCCATCATGACCGTCGAACGCTACATCCGCATCTTTGCTGGCCTGTTCATCCTGATCTCGCTCGCGCTCGGCGTGGAGGGCAGCCCCTTGTTCGTGAGCAAGTGGGCGCTCGCGTTCACGGCCTTCGTGGGCCTGAACCTGTTCCAGTTCGGGTTCACGAACTTCTGCCCGCTTGCGAGCATCCTCAAGAAGCTCGGCGTGCCCGAAGGCAAAGGCTGCGGCGCCTGATCGGCACCCTGGAGCGCACCATGGCTGAAAAAACCGTCGAAATCACGCTGAGCCAGCGGCAGGACTACCGCTTCGATGTGGACTTTGGCGGTTCGGTGCCCGTGCTGACGACCGACGAGTCGGTGCCACTCGGCACCGGCCTCGGCCCGACGCCGGTGCAGCTGCTGTGCGCAGCCGCGGGCAACTGTCTGTGCGACTCCTTGCTGTTTGCGCTGCGCAAGTTCAAACAGGCGCCCGAGCCGATCCGCTGCCGGATGCGTGCCGAGATTGGACGCAACGAACAGGGCAGGCTTCGCGTGCAGGCCATGCACGCGGCGATCACGCTCGGGGTGCCTGCGGCCTCGCTCGAACATCTCGACCGGGTGCTGGCGCAGTTCGAAGCCTTTTGCACTGTGGCGCAGACCATCGGGCAGGCGGTGCCGATCGAGGTTGAAGTTTTCGACAGTGAAGGTGTGAAGCTCCAATGATCGGCGGTGATCGGCACGATCTTCAATTCCTAGGTTCCATGGCATGAATACCTCCAGCACCCCGCTCAAGTTTCTCGCCCCCGGTTGGTTCGTCCTGGTGATGGGCCTGTGTGGTCTGGCGCTCGCCTGGCTGCGCGCGGCGCCGCTGTTTGGTGAGCTCGCCGGCGCCGGGGCGCTGGTGCTCGCGGGGCTTGCGGCCACCGTCGCTGTGGTGCTGGCCGTCTTGTCCTTCATACGCTGGCGCCGCTACCCGCAGGCCTGGGCGGAAGACCTCAAACACCCGGTGCGGCATGTCATGGTGGCGGCGATGCCGGTGTCGCTCATCTTGCTCGCAACCGTCGGCACGGCCTTGATCGGGCCCGATCCGTTGCTCGGCGGGCTGTGGGCGCTGGGCTCGGCCTGGCAGTTCGCGGTCACGGTGTGGGTGCTCGGGCGCTGGCTGCGGCCCGGTGTGTCGGGGCCGGCTTTCTGGGCGGGGGTGACGCCCGCTTTGTTCGTGCCGGTGGTCGGCAACGTGGTGACAGGCCTGGCCGGTCCGGCCTTGGGTTTCGGAACCTGGGCACAACTGCAGTTTGGCGTGGGCCTGTTCTTGTGGCCAGTGGTGTTGAGCCTGCTCGTGGTGCGGCTCGCGGTCAGCGGCATTTGGCCAGAGCGTTTGCTGCCGACCACCTTCATCACGGTGGCGCCGCCTGCGGTCATCGGCTTGGACGCCTTGCAATTCGGCGCCCCACCGATTTGGGCCTGGATGGCCTGGGGCATCGCGCTGTTTTTCTTGCTCTGGTCGGCCACCACCGTGCGGCGCATGCTCGATCAGCCGTTTGGTTTGATGTTCTGGGGCCTGTCGTTCCCGCTGGCGGCCTTCGCCGCACTCGGCCTGCGGCTGACCGCGCATGCCTCGGGCTCGTTCCAGACCGTGGTGTTGCTGAGCCTTGCCTTGGCGACCTTGGTGATCGTGTGGTTGATCCTGGCCACGGTCAAAGGCTTGCGGGAAGGCAGCCTGTTGGCACCCGAGCCCGTGGCGTCGATGCAGGTCGCGCCGGCTCAGTCCTGATGGGTCATGGCGGCACAGCTTGAACGGACGGGGTCTTTGAATGCCGGCGGCGCGGTGCACGCGGCTGCGCCTGGGGGGCTGGATTCGCCCGATGTCCGCCACGACTTGCTCAACCGCTTGCGCCGGGCCGAAGGGCAGCTGCGCGGCATCCAGGGGATGATCGAGCGCGGGGAGGATTGCGGCAAGGTGGCGCAGCAGTTCTCGGCGGTTCGTCGGGCGCTCGACAACGCATTCGTGCACATGTCGGTCTGCCTGTTGCAGCAGGAGATTTCGGCGGAGTTGACCGAGGGTGACGATGCTCTGCGCAGCCGCCTGCCGCTGCTTCTGGGCGAACTCGAACAGATGTTGGCCCGACGGGGCTGAGAGGCTGAGAGGGAATTGGTCATGCCCGCTTTGACGCCCCAAAACACGCCCGAGGGCGTTGCAAATGCGCGCCGTAGCCCGAGCTACGGCTGTGCTTTGCGCCTACTCGGGCGCGTTTTGGGGCGCCCCTTCGGGC
>NZ_JAEMQB010000086.1:0-13566 GCF_022759015.1 Tibeticola sp.
CCGCCGCACCGACCCCAGCCACGCCGACGAAGACCCGCGGCGACGCGGCCGAAGCGCAGGCGCTGGCCGCGCTGCAAGCGGCGGGCCTGCGGCTGTTGGCGCGCAATTATCGGACGCCGGGGCGCGGCGGCGGCGAAATCGACCTCATCATGGCCGAGCGCGACGGCACGCTGGTGTTCGTCGAGGTACGCGCACGCGCCAGCGATCGCCATGGCGGCGCCGCGGCCAGCGTCTCGGCCACCAAGCGCGAGCGCATCGTCTACGCCGCCCGGCACTATTTGCTGCGGCTGCGCACGCCCCCGCCGTGCCGATTCGATGTGGTCGCCATCGGCCCGGGCGGCCTCGAATGGCTGCGCGGCGCGTTCGATGCCGAAGGGCATGGCTTATGAGCGATCGCGGAGGCGCCCAGCCGGAATGCGCAACGCGCGAGGAACCGATTCAGCGTTGCCCTATCATCGCGCCATGCCCGAGCATCTGATCCAGAAGCATTTCGTCGAAGCCGCGGACCTGCTGTATCCGGCATCGGAGCAACTCCCGAAGGGCGTGGCGGCGGCCGCTGAAGCCTTGGTGGCTGCGCTCACCTCGGGTGGCAAGGTGCTGATCGCAGGCGTGGGCAGCACCGCCCTGCTGGCACGCCATCTGGCCGGTTTGCTGGTGGGGGGATTCGAGCGCGAACGCCCGGAGCTGGCTGCCGTCGCCTTGAGCGAAGACCCCAGCTTCACCGTTGCAGCCACGACCGCCAACGCAGCGGGAACCGAACGCTTGGCGCGCCAGGTCCGAGCCCTGGGACTAGCGCCCGATGTCCTCGTGATTCTCGCGATGAGCGGAAATGAGCCGGCGCTGCTGCGGGCGCTGGAAGTCGCGCATGAACGCGAGCTCAGCGTGGTCGCGATCACGGGGCAGGGCGGCGGTGCGCTCGCGCGCGGACTGCGCGAAACCGACGTCTGGCTTGGCGTGCCGCACGAGCGCAGCGCCCGTGTCTTCGAGGCCCAGACCTTGCTTCTGCACGCTTTGTGCGATGAACTCGACCTGCAACTGCTCGGCGAACCGGAGAACCCTTGATGAACCCCCTGAAAACCCCTCGCCCCTACACCCAGCTGGCGCTCGTCGCCTTGGCGGTCACGCTCGGCCTGGGCTCGCTCGCGGGTTGCGCGCCCGCCGTGCTGGGCGGCGCTGCCCTCGGCGGGCTGGTCGCCGTCGACCGGCGCACGGCCGGTGCCCAGCTCGACGATGAAACCATCGAGATCAAGGCCGCGAACCGCCTGCGTGAAGCCCTCGGCGAGCGTGCGCACATCAATGTCACCAGCTACAACCGGCAAGTGCTGCTGACCGGCGAAGTGCCCACGCCCCAGGACAAGCAACTGGCCGAGCGCACCGTGGCCACGGTCGAAAACGTGCGCGCGATCGTCAACGAACTGGCCGTCATGGCTCCGAGTACGCTGTCGCAACGGGCTTCGGACGCGCTGATCACCGGCCGTGTGAAAGCCGCACTGGTCGATGCCAAAGACCTCTATGCCAGCGCATTCAAGGTCGTGACCGAACGCGGCACCGTCTACCTCATGGGCCGCGTGACGCCACGCGAAGCCGAGCGCGCAACCGAACTGGCGCGCAGCATCGATGGGGTGCAAAAAGTGGTGCGCGTGTTCGAACTCATCACGGAGCAGGAACTGCAACGCCTGCTGCCGCAGCCGGCCGAGCCCGCGCGCGCCGCGGCCAGCAACGCGGGCTGACCCCGTCGGTCGCGCACCCGCGCAGGCACTGATTCAGCGTTGCCCTAACGCAAGCGCTTGATCAGGCTCGAGGTGTCCCAGCGGCGCCCGCCCATGCGCTGGACGTCGGCATAGAACTGGTCCACGAGCGCCGTGACGGGCAGGCTCGAGCCGTTGCGGCGCGCTTCCTCGAGCACCAGCGCGAGGTCTTTGCGCATCCAATCCACCGCAAAGCCGAAGTCGAAGCGGTCGGCCACCATGGTCTTGCCGCGGTTGTCCATCTGCCAGCTTTGGGCCGCGCCCTTGCCGATCACGTCGAGCACGAGGTTCATGTCGAGCCCGGCTTTTTGGCCAAAGGCGATGCCCTCGGCCAGCGCCTGCACGAGCCCGGCGATGCAGATCTGGTTGACCATCTTCGTGAGCTGCCCCGCGCCGTGGCCGCCCATGAGGGTGGCGGCCCGCGCATAGGCCATCATCAGCGGGCGTACGCGCTCGAACACCGGCTCTGGACCGCCGCACATGATGGTCAGCGCACCGTTCTGCGCGCCGGCTTGCCCACCCGAAACCGGCGCGTCGATGAACGCGAGGTGCTGTTCGTGGGCCACTTGCGCCAGCTCACGTGCCACATCGGCCGACGCCGTGGTGTGGTCGACGAAAACCGCACCCGCGTGCATGCCGCTGAAGGCGCCATCCGCGCGGCGCGCACCGGCGCCCTCGGGCGTTCCGAGCGCGACGGCCCGCAAATCATCGTCGTTGCCGACGCAGCAAAAGACCACGTCGGCACCTTGGGCCGCCGCCCGCGGCGTCTCGGCCATGCGGCTGCGGTCGCCGGCGGCGAATTCATCGCACCAGGCCTGGGCCTTGGCCGCGGTGCGGTTGTAGACGGTGACCGTGTGCCCCGCGCGGGCCAGGTGCCCGGCCATGGGATAGCCCATGACGCCCAGGCCGAGGAAAGCGACGCGGCAGGGTTCAGTGGGCTCGTAGGTTCTGGGGGCAATGCTGGACATGGTGTCTCAAACGATGGAGAAATGTTCGGTGCCAGCCGAGAGGTCCGGCGCCTTGCCGCGGCGGCTGCTGAGCTTGATTTGCAGCCGCAGGTCGTTGACCGAGTCGGCATGGCGCAGCGCGTCTTCGTAGCTGATTTTTTCGGACTCGTAGAGGTCGAACAAGGCCTGGTCGAAAGTCTGCATGCCGAGGTTGCGGCTTTTCTTCATGATCTCTTTGATGCCGGCGACGTCGCCCTTGAAGATCAGGTCGGAAATCAGCGGTGTGTTGAGCATCACCTCCACGGCAGCGATGCGCCCGCGGCCGTCCTCGAACGCAACCAGCCGCTGCGAGATCATCGCGCGCAAGTTCAGCGAGAGGTCCATAAGCAACTGGGTGCGCCGCTCTTCGGGGAAGAAGTTGATGATGCGGTCGAGCGCCTGGTTGGCCGAGTTGGCGTGCAGCGTCGCCATGCAGAGGTGACCCGTCTCCGCAAAGGCGACGGCGTATTCCATGGTTTCGCGGTCGCGGATTTCGCCCATGAGGATGACGTCGGGTGCCTGGCGCAGCGTGTTCTTGAGCGCGGCGTCCCAGCTGTCGGTATCGAGCCCCACCTCACGCTGCGTGACCACGCAGTTTTTGTGCGCGTGGACGAACTCGACGGGGTCTTCGACCGTCACGATGTGGCCGTAGGAGTTTTCGTTGCGCCAGTCGATCATGGCCGCCAGCGTCGTGGATTTACCCGACCCCGTCGCGCCCACCAGGATGACCAGACCGCGCTTGGCCATCGCGACGTCTTTGAGCACCTGCGGCATGCCCAGGCCGTCGATGGTGGGCAAGGTTTGCGGAATCACCCGCAGCACCATGCCGATCTTGCCCTGCTGCACGAAGGCGTTGACGCGAAAGCGCCCGATGCCCGCCGGAGCAATGGCGAAGTTGCACTCTTTCGTGCGCTCGAATTCGGCGGCCTGCTTGTCGCTCATGATGGCGCGCGCCAGCGCTTGTGTGTGCAAGGGCGTGAGCGGCTGCGCCGACAGCTTGGTCACCTGGCCGTCGACCTTGATCGCTGGCGGAAATTCGGCGGTGATGAACAGGTCGCTGCCGCCCCGGCTCACCATCAACCGCAGCAAGTCGTTGATGAATTTGCCGGCCTGATCGCGTTCCATAGCGGTTCCTCGAATAGCAGGGTCAACGGCGATCGGTCAGGCGCTCGCCCATCGCGCGCAGCCGCAGCGACAGCTTGCGGGCCAGCAAGGCGACGAAACTGGCTGCAAGCTGCGGCTGCTGCCCCATCATTTCGTCGAGATCCTCCGCGCCCAGCACGGCCAAGCGGCATTCGCTGAGCGTGACGCAGTCGGAGAAGCGACGGCCCCCGTCGAGCAGCGACATCTCCCCGAGCACTTCGCCCGGCCGCGCCTCGCTCAAGCGCAGCCGCTCGCCCCATGGCTGCAAGCGATCGACCGCCATGCTGCCTTCGAGCAAGACGACGAGAAAGCTGCCGTATTCGTCTTGGCGCATCACCTCGCGCTCGGACGGGACACTGGCGTAGTCGAAATAATGCACGAGCCGGTCCATCTGCGCCGCATCGAGGCTGCGCATATGGGGGTCGCGCGTCCAAAGGCCGCGCAAGAGCTGCGCCCCACGGTCGCTCGAGAAGCGCCGCGCGTCGATCTCGACCGCGCGCACGTCCCAAGGAATGGTGATTTCGCCCTCGGTGGCATGGCCTTGGAAAGCGGTCTGAAAGAAGGTGGACTCGCTCCCGTCGGGCCGGGAGTCCGATGCCGATCGGCCGCGCAGTTTTTCAAAGATCTGTTTCATGCAGAACCCCAGATAGGAAGGTCAAGCGCGGCATCAGCCGGGGAAATTTTCGGGAATCTTGGCCTTCGAGCGGGCCTCGGCCGGCGAAATGATGTTGCGTCGCACCAGGTCGGCCAGGCATTGGTCGAGCGTCTGCATGCCAAAGCTGTTGCCGGTCTGAATCGCCGAATACATCTGCGCGACCTTGTTTTCGCGGATGAGGTTGCGTATGGCGGGCGTACCCACCATGATCTCATGCGCGGCCACGCGTCCGCTGCCGTCTTTGAGCTTGCACAGCGTCTGCGAGATCACCGCGACGAGCGACTCGGAGAGCATCGCACGGACCATTTCCTTTTCTTCGGCGGGGAAGACGTCGATCACGCGGTCGATGGTCTTGGCTGCGCTCGAGGTGTGCAGGGTTCCGAACACCAGGTGCCCGGTCTCGGCTGCGGTCATGGCCAGGCGGATGGTTTCGAGGTCCCGCAGCTCGCCCACCAGGATGGCATCGGGGTCTTCACGCAAGGCCGAGCGCAGGGCCGCGGCAAACGACAGGGTGTGCGGGCCGACTTCGCGTTGGTTGATGAGGCATTTCTTGGACTCATGCACGAACTCGATCGGATCCTCGATGGTCAGGATGTGGCCGTACTCGGTCTCGTTCAGATGGTTGACCATCGCCGCCAGGGTGGTCGATTTGCCCGAGCCGGTCGGCCCGGTCACGAGCACCAAGCCGCGCGGCTTGAGGGCGAAGTCGGCAAAGATGCGCGGCGCGCCGAGCTGCTCGAGCGTGATGATTTTCGAGGGAATCGTGCGGAACGCAGCCGCGGCGCCGCGCTGCTGGTTGTAGGCGTTGACGCGGAATCGCGCGAGGCCCTCGACCTCGAACGAGAAATCGACCTCGAGGAATTCCTCGTACGCCTTGCGCTGCGCGTCGTTCATGATGTCGTAGACCATCGCGAACACCGCTTTGTGGTTGAGCGGTTCGACGTTGATGCGACGCACATCGCCGTTGACGCGGATCATGGGAGGCAACCCGGCCGAGAGATGCAGGTCGGAAGCCTTGTTCTTGACGGTGAACGCAAGCAGCTGGGTGATGTCCACGGATTCCCTCGATCCTTTTGTTACGCTTGACCGATTATGACGACGATTGCCGAGAAGCTCCAAGCCGTACGCGAACGGATCGCGCACGCCTGTGCGGCGGCGGGCCGGCCTGCCTCGGAAGTGCGGCTGCTCGCGGTCTCCAAACGCTTCGGGCCGCTGGCCGTGCGCGCGGCCGCCGCAGCCGGGCAGCACGAGTTTGGCGAGAACTACGTCAATGAAGGTGTCGAGAAGATCGAAGCCACCGCTGACCTGGGCCTGACGTGGCACTGCATCGGACCACTGCAATCGAACAAGACCCGACTCGTCGCCGAACATTTCGACTGGGTGCACAGCGTCGACCGCCTCAAGATCGCCGAGCGGCTGAGTGCGCAACGCCCCCGCCATCGCGAGCCGCTGCAGGTGTGCATCCAGGTCAACATCGACGGCGCACCCACGAAGGCCGGCGTCGCGCCCGAAGACGCGCTGGCACTCGCGCGCGCGGTGGCCGCCCTACCCTCGCTGCGCCTGCGCGGCCTCATGACGATCCCTGAGCCCGCGCCGGATTTCGAAGCCGCGCTTGCCGTGCATCGGCGCACGCGCGCGCTGTTCGACCATCTGCGCGCGCAAGGCCTGCCGCTCGACACCCTGTCGATGGGCATGAGCGACGACCTCGAAGCCGCCATCGCCGCCGGCAGCACCCTCGTGCGCGTCGGAACGGCAATCTTCGGCGCACGAGGGGCGGCTTGAGCGTTGCCCAGATGGCACCGCTGAATGACCCCCTCCGCGAGGGTACGCAACGGATGTTGGCAATGCCGCCTCAGCGAACCGGCTGGCGGATCAGCGCGTCGAACGCGGCCAACGCGGCCTTGGCACCTTCGCCTGCGGCGATGACGATTTGCTTGTAGGGCACGGTCGTGCAGTCGCCTGCGGCGAAGATGCCGGCACGGCTGGTCTCGCCTTTGGCGTCGACGACGATTTCACCGAACGCGTTGCGCGCCACCGCCCCTTCGAGCCACTCGGTGTTGGGCACGAGTCCGATTTGCACGAACACGCCCGCGAGCGGCAGCAGGTGCTCGGCGCCGCTCGCACGGTCGCGCCAGCGCAGCCCAGTCACGACGGCGCCGTCGCCGACGACTTCGAGCGTCTGCGCTTCGGTGTGGACGGTGACGTTGGGGAGGCTGCGCAGCCGCTCGACGAGCACTGCATCAGCCTTGAGGCTCGGGGCGAATTCGAGCAAGGTCACATGCCGCGCGAGCCCGGCGAGGTCGATGGCCGCTTCGACGCCCGAGTTGCCGCCGCCGATGACGGCGACGTCACGACCTTTGAACAGTGGGCCGTCACAGTGGGGGCAATACGCAACGCCGCGGTTGCGGTACTGCGCCTCGCCCGGCACGCCGAGGTTGCGCCAGCGGGCACCGGTGGCCAGGATGACGGTGCGCGCGCGCAGGGTCGCGCCGCTCTCGAGCGCGAGCGCATGCAGCCCCGCCGCATCAACCGTCGGCTCCAAGGCCTTGGCCTTTTGACCCGCAAGCACCTGCACGCCCACCGCGCGCACCTGCTGTTCGAGCGCGGCGGCGAACTTCGGCCCGATGGTTTCGGGCACCGAGGGGTAGTTCTCGATCGCCGCGGTGTCGTTGACCTGCCCGCCGAAACGCTCGGCCACGATGCCCGTGCGCAAGCCTTTGCGGGCCGCGTAGAGCCCGGCTGCGGCGCCGGCAGGGCCACCGCCGACGATGAGCACGTCAAACGGCGGCTCGGCGTCGAGCGCCGCGGCCCCCCGCGCTGCGGCGCCGGTGTCGAGCCGGTCGAGAATCTCCGCCAAGGTGGTGCGCCCGGCGACCCAGGGTTCGCCGTTCAGATACACCTGGGGCACGGCCAGAATCCCGCGGCTGCGAACTTCGTCGGCGAAGGCCGATCCCTCGATGACGGTGGTCGAGACCCGCGGGTTGCGCAAGGCCAGCAGCGCCAGCGCCTGCACCACGTCGGGACAGTTGTGGCACGAGAGGCTCATGTAGACCTCGAACGCATACGGCCCGCCGCCGAGTGCATCGACGCGCTCGAGCAGTTCGGGCTCCATGCGCGGCGGGTGGCCGCCCGCCCAGACCAGCGCCAACACGAGCGAGGTGAATTCATGCCCGAGCGGCAAGCCGGCAAACCGCAGACGCGCCGGCTGTCCGGGACCTTGCAGCGCGAACGACGGGCGTCGCGCATCGTCGCCGTCGGTGCGCAGGGTGATCGCGTCGGGGCGCTGCGCGGCAATGGTTTCGAGCAGATCGCGCATCTGCGCCGAGACCGGGTCATCGCCGAGCGTGGCGACGATCTCGATCGGTTCACGCACATGAGCGAGCGCGGCGCGCAGCGACGCCAAGAGGTTTTCGTCCAACATGTTTGCTCCTTTAGTCATAGCAAGATCGGTTCATTTTTCGCCGGCATGGCCCGGAAATGGGTAAAAAAAGGGCGACTGGCCCGCGCCAGCCGCCCCGAGCGCCGAGCGCGTCGATCAGATCTTGCCGACGAGGTCGAGCGAAGGCTTGAGCGTGGCCGCACCTTCTTCCCACTTGGCCGGGCAGACCTCGCCCGGGTGCGCGGCGATGTACTGAGCCGCCTTGACCTTGCGCAGCAGTTCGCGCGCATCGCGGCCGATGCCGTTGTCGTGGATTTCGCAGAGCTTGATGACGCCTTCGGGGTTGATCACGAAGGTGCCGCGCAGGGCGAGGCCTTCTTCTTCGATCATCACGTCGAAGTTGCGCGTGATTTGGCCGGTCGGGTCGCCGATCAGCGCGTACTTCACCTTGGCGATGGCGGGCGAGGTGTCGGCCCAGGCTTTGTGCGCGAAGTGGGTGTCGGTCGAAATGCCGTAGATGTCACAGCCGATCTTCTGGAACTCGGCATGGTGCTCGGCGAGGTCTTCGAGCTCGGTCGGGCAGACGAAGGTGAAGTCGGCCGGGTAGAAGAAGAACACGCTCCACTTGCCTTTGAGCGTCTGCTCGGTGACTTCGAAGAACTTGCCCGTTTGATACGCTTGGGCCTTGAACGGTTTGACGGTGGTGTTGATCAGAGACATGGTTTTTTCCTCCGGAAATGGATGGTTGTGAAAGCAGCTCTGAAACCCGCCCCGGGTGGATCGCGCTTCAGCGCTGCCTGTACGTCCGGTGGGCCCCGGGGATCTTCCCGGCAAGGCCACAACCGACGGAACGAATGATAGCGGCAACCTATCACAATCTCTAATTGATTGTGTCAAAGAATCGCATAGGAAAAACCGATGACTGCACCGAACGCACCGGCCCCGAGCTTCGACCACATCATCATCGGCGCGGGCACGGCGGGCAGCCTGCTGGCCAATCGGCTCAGCGCCGATCCCCAGCGGCGCGTGCTGCTCATCGAGGCCGGCGGCCGTGACGATTACCTCTGGGTGCACGTGCCGGTCGGCTACCTCTATTGCATAGGCAACCCGCGTACCGACTGGCTCTACCAGACCGAGCCCGATGCGGGCCTCAACGGTCGGCGGCTGCGCTACCCGCGCGGCAAGGTGCTCGGCGGCTGCAGCAGCATCAACGGCATGATCTACATGCGCGGCCAGGCGCGCGACTACGACCAGTGGGCCGCCATCACCGGGGACGACGCCTGGCGCTGGGACCAGTGCCTGCCGGTGTTCAAGCAGCATGAAGACCACCACGGCGGCGCCAACGCGTTCCACGGCGCGGGCGGCGAATGGCGGGTAGAGCGCCAGCGGCTGCGCTGGGACATCCTCGACGCGTTCGCGCAGGCCGCGCAACAGGCCGGCATTCCCGCCACGGCCGACTTCAACACCGGCAACAACGAGGGCGTGGGCTACTTCGAAGTCAACCAGAAATCCGGCTGGCGTTGGAACACGGCCAAGGCCTTCCTGCGGCCGACCTGTTACGGCCGACCGAACTTCGAGCTGTGGACCGGCGCGCAGGTCATGCGGCTGTTGTTCGAGCCCGGCTCCGACGGCCGGCCGCGCTGCTGCGGCGCAGAAGTTTGGACGGGCCGCGAGGCGGTGACGGTGCGCGCGACGCGCGAAGTCGTGCTCAGTGCGGGCGCGATCGGCTCGCCGCAGATCCTGCAGCTCTCGGGCCTGGGGCCCGCGCCGCTGCTGCAGCGCCTGGGGATCCCGGTAGTGGCCGACCTTCCAGGCGTGGGTGCCAACCTGCAAGACCATTTGCAAATCCGCGCCGTGTTCAAGGTGCAGGGCGCGACCACGCTCAACACCTTGGCCAACCACTGGCTCGGCAAGGCGCACATCGGGCTGCAATACCTGCTCACGCGCAGCGGCCCGATGAGCATGGCGCCCAGCCAGCTCGGCGCCTTTACCCGCAGCGACCCCAACCAGCCTTGGCCCAACCTCGAATACCACGTGCAGCCGCTCTCGCTCGATGCCTTCGGTGAGCCGCTGCACGACTTCCCCGCGTTCACCGCGAGCGTGTGCAACCTCAACCCCACGAGCCGCGGCACGGTCCACATCCGAAGCCCCCGCTTTGCCGACCCGCCCGCGATCGCCCCCAACTACCTCAGCACCGACGAAGACCGCCGCATCGCCGCCGAGAGCCTGCGGCTCACCCGCCGCATCGTCGCGCAGCCCGCGCTGGCGCGCTATCGCCCCGAGGAGTACAAGCCCGGCGTGCAATACCAGAGCGACGAGGAGCTCGCGCGGCTCGCCGGCGACATCGCCACCACCATCTTCCACCCGGTGGGCACGACCCGCATGGGCCGCGCCGACGACCCGATGGCCGTGCTCGACAGCCGCCTGCGCGTGCGCGGCGTGCACGGCCTGCGCGTGGTCGACGCCGGCGCCATGCCCACCATCACCAGCGGCAACACCAACAGCCCCACGCTGATGATGGCCGAGCGCGCGGCAGCCTGGATGCGCGCAGAGGCGTGAGCGACCGGCGCACCCCAAGCGGGTGCCAGGGAAATCCCCGATGGGCAGACGCGGCACAGCCGCTTACATTTCATTCGCTCATCCGCTGTCGAGCAGGCGACAACGGACCGAGGAACCGAGGAGACACCGCCCACCGGGCCACAAGACGACGAATCAACATCCGCAACGAGATGTCTGACTTCCAGCACCGCCGAGCGGTGCTTTTTTTTGCCCGCTCGAGGCAGGTTTGAACCCAGATCGCCCCATCCCCGGCGTGATTCGGTGCGTTTTTGGTCATCAAAAGAGAGCGCTTTCGCTGCCACAATGCCGCCCATGGAAATGCTGATCGTCTCCGCGGCCTCGCTGCTCGCGGGTTTCGTGGACGCGATCGTCGGTGGCGGCGGGCTGATTCTGGTGCCCGCGCTGTTCGCCACTTTTCCCACGACCGCACCGGCCACGCTGTTCGGCACCAACAAAAGCGCCTCGGTCTGGGTCACGGCCTGGGCCACGGTGCAGTACAGCCGCCGGGTGGAATTGCGCTGGGCGGCGCTGGCGCCGGCGGCCCTCGCGGCCTTCGTGGGCTCGTTCGGCGGCGCCTGGCTGGTCACGCTGATCGACCCGGCTTTCCTGCGCCGGCTGCTGCCCTTCGTGCTCGCAGCGGTGCTGGCCTATACGCTGGCGAAAAAAGAACTGGGGCGGCACCACGCGCCGCTGCGCACGCCTCGGCTCGAGCGGCTGCTGGCACTGGGCGTCGGTCTGGTCATCGGTTTTTACGACGGCTTCTTTGGGCCGGGCACCGGCAGCTTTCTGGTGTTTTTGTTCGTGCGGCTGCTCGGCTATGACTTCCTGCACGCTTCGGCTTCGGCCAAGTTCATCAACGTCGCGACCAACCTCGCGGCGCTGCTGTTGTTTGCCGCCAAAGGCCACATCTGGTGGCACCTGGCGCTGCCCATGGCGCTGGCGAACATCGCGGGCAGTCTGCTCGGCACGCGCCTCGCGCTGCGTCACGGCGCAGGCTTCGTGCGCGTGGCCTTCATCGTCGTCGTCACCGGCTTGATCCTCAAGACGGGCTATGACGCGTTCGGGCGCGCCGGATAGGAGCGGCTCCCGATGGCTACTCGCTCGCGCAGACCCCCACGCCCGCATCGCCGCGCCGCCAGCAAGGAACGGGTTCGCCGGGGGCGCGGTGGGGGATGCCATCGTCGTCGAGCCGCGCGGCCACGGCGTCGAAGCTCTGCACGCCCCGGCGGTCCAGGCGCAGGCGCAGCAGCCAGCCGCGGCGTTGGGCCTCGTTGTCGGTTTCCTTCATGACGAAGTTGCCGACGCTGTAGATCACGGGGCGACCGGCAACCAGCTCCACGTCCTGCGTGACGTGCGGATGGCCGCCGATCACGGCGTCGGCACCGGCTTCGATCATCAGGCGCGCCAGGGCACGCTGGCGGGCGTTGGCGTGCGGCTCGTTCTCCCAACCCCAGTGCATGACGGGGATCACCAGGTCGGCGCGGTCACGCAGGCGGGCGGCGCGGATGTCGGCACGCACCTGCGCGTCGTCGCTCCAGGCCACGCCGGGAGCGTCGGCATCGGCCTCGAAGCGCCGGGGCATGAATTCGTTGTAGCCCAGCAGCGCCACGCGCAGCCCGCGCCGGGTGAGGATGAGCGGCCGGTGCGCTTCGGCCAGGTCGTGTCCACCGCCGAAATAACCCAGGCCCGCCTGTGGCAGCAACGCGAGCATTTCGGCGAAAGCCTCGCGGCCGAAGTCGCCCGAGTGGTTGTTGGCCAAGGCCAGCGCGTCGAGATGGCGGGCCAGCGTCGGCAGCACGCGCGGATGGGCGCGAAAGGTGTAGTTTTTCTCGTGCGCGTGGCCGGTGGTGGCCACCACGCATTCGAGGTTGGCCGCGCGCAGATCGGCGGCTGCAAACACATCGGCAAATTCGGCGAACGGGTCGCCGCCGCGCGCGATGAGCGCGCCGGCCGTGTCGTCGAGCACCACATCGCCGCCAAACACCAGCGTCACCGGCGGCTCGACACGGGCCGCATCGACGGGCTGCGCGCCGTTCGTCGTGGGCTGCGCGCACCCCCACAGCAGCATGCCCAGCAGGGCGGCTGCAGCCCAACGGGCGAGCCGTGTCAGGCCCCACGCGCGTGCGGCGCGTGCCGGCGTGGGCTTTGCGGGCATCGCGGGATGGGGTGCTGGCTTCAGCCTAAATCCGGCAGTTGACCGCTTCTCGCTGAATGCAAGGTGTTGCTGTTCCAACGGTTTTAGCTGCGGACGCCGCTCACCGCTTGGGTGAGCGCTGCGCGCCCGATGACGACCCGCCCAGGCGCGCCGAACTGCCGGATTTAGGCTCATCGCTCCGACTCCAACAGGGTGCAGCCATAGATCAGCTCGCGCTCGAGCGGCCCGGCGTAGAGATGCTGCCAGCCGGTAAGCGCCGCGGGCCCGGCTGCGGCGGCGGTGGGCCGGGGCTGCGGCCAGGTGGCAACCTGGATCGTGACCGGCTGCTCGGGCGTCTGCACATAGACCTGCACCACCACGCGGTCGAGGGTGCCGTCTTCGGCACGCACCAGCACGGGCTTGAAGCGAAACCGCCCGGCGATGTCGACGGCGCGGACCGGGTAGGGGTCGGTGACGGGTCGCGCTTCGACGCGCTCGGTGGCGCCGGCGTAGGTGACTTCGCAGCGCAGCACGGGCTCGGCCTGCGCGCGCACCGCACTCGCCACCCCGAGCGCCAGGATCATCGCCAGGCCCGCGCGCCGCACACACAGCGCCGCCCAGGTCGCGCCCAGGCCAAAAATGCCAGAAGGCCAGCGTGAATTGGTCATGTCTTGCTTCACTTTTTGATGCCCCTCGAGGCGCTGCGTGGCCGCGCGGCCGACGGCGCATTCTGCACAAATACCGCGCAGCCGCGATACTCTTACCCCATGCGCGCCGCCACCTTGCCTGCCCCCGCGTCCGCCCCCATGCCGCTGCCGCATGACGTGACGGTGTTCGAGCGCGGCTGGCTTTCGTCGAACAACATCCTGCTGCGCGGTCGCTTTGGTGCGGCGTTGGTCGACAGCGGCTACGTCACGCATGCGCCGCAGACGCTCGCGCTGGTGCAGGCTGCGCTGGGCGCA
>NZ_JAEMQB010000082.1:0-28676 GCF_022759015.1 Tibeticola sp.
GGTCTCGAGCCCGATGCGCATGAGTGTGTCGCCCGGACGCACCGTGTAGTAACCCGGCTTGCCCGCGTTTTCGGCCCCGGGTAGGGGCTTGGGAACCTCAGGCGCCGCGGGGGTGGGGGCCGACGGCGCGGGCAGGCGGCCGGCTGCAAGGCCCCGGGCCTCCACGGGCGCCCGTGTGGGCCGGCTCGACGCGCACGCCCCCCGCGGCGCCGCCCCGCAAACCCCCCGGCCGCGGGCCCGCCAACGATGAAATCCAACCATGCTGTTCATTCCCTGAGGTGCCCGGTCAGGCCAAGCCTGATTTTAGGGGCACGAAGTGCACCGCCTCGAGCACCGTGCGCACGAGGCCCTGGGGCCGTTTGTCGATCACCACGAGCGCCTGCGTGCCCTGCGCCGTGACCTCCGGGGCCACCAGCCGCCCGCCCACCGCAAGCTGTTCGATCCAAGCCTGCGGCAGCGCACCCGCGCCAGCGGCCGAAATGATGGCCGAATATGGCGCACCCTGCGCAAAGCCGAGCATCCCGTCGCCCAAAATCAGGTGCACATTGGCCAAGCGCAAGGGCCGCAGGTTCGCCTGCGCCCGTTCGTACAAGCCGCGAATCCGCTCGACGCTGTAGACCTCGCGCGCGATCTGGCTCAGCACCGCGGCCTGATAGCCGCAGCCGGTGCCGATCTCGAGCACGCGGCCCAGCGGGCGAATCTCGCCCTCACGCAGCAAGGCCAGCATGCGCGCGACCACGCTGGGCTTGGAGATCGTCTGTGCAAAGCCGATCGGCAAACTGGTGTCCTCATACGCCTGGGCGGCGAGCCCCGTGTCGACGAAGCGGTGTCGCTCCACCTGGGCCATCGCGGCCAACACCGCTTCATCGCGGATCCCCTGCGCGGCAAGTCGCTGCACCATGCGCGCGCGCACCGCGGCGGAATCGAGCCCCAAGCCACGCACCGGCTCGAGCGTGGCAGGCGTCCGCGCGGGCTGGGCCACGGGGCTCCGCGCGGGCGGCACGGACGCGCTGGCAGCCGTTGCCGCCTTGCCCGCGCGCGCGGGCAGCGCTGCCGGAGCAGCCGAATCCAGCCGCGCCGGGAAGCCGGGGCGGCGCGCGCTCATCGGGCGTGGCCTCCGTCGACACCGACAGCCGCTGAGCCCGCGCCGAGGCGCGCTGCGGTCTGCGCCCAGTAGCGCAGGCTTTCGTGGTCCGTGAGATCGACCTTGAGCGGCGTCATCACCACATGGCCCTCAGCGCTGGCGTGGAAATCGGTACCCTCGCCTTCGTCGAGCGCGGGGCCGGCCGCGCCGATCCAATACATGGTGTCGCCGCGCGGATTCTGCTGGCGAATCACCGGCTCAGCCGCATGGCGTCGGCCCAGACGACACACCTTGAGCGGGCGCATCTCGGCCAGCGGCCGGTTCGGGATGTTGACGTTGAGCAGCCACGGCGCGCCCGAACCGATCCGCGTCGCAGCCAGTCCCAGCACGATCTCGCGCGCCTTGGCCGCCGCGTCCTCGAGATGCGCCCAGCCCTTTTCGACCTGCGAAAACGCAATCGCGGGGATGCCAAACAGGTAGCCCTCCATCGCTGCGCCCACCGTGCCCGAATAAATCGTGTCGTCGCCCATGTTGGCGCCGTTGTTGATGCCGGAAATCACCAGATCGGGCCGCGTCTCGAGCAATCCGGTGAGCGCAATGTGCACGCAGTCCGCCGGCGTGCCGTTGACGTAGCGAAAACCGTTGTGCGCGCGGTGCACGTACAGCGGCGAATGCAGCGTGAGCGCATTGGACTTCGCGCTGTTGTTGTGCTCGGGCGCGATGACCTCGACGTGGGCCACGTCTTTGAGCGCTTCAAACAGCGCCACGATGCCCGGGGCCTGAAAGCCGTCGTCGTTGGAAAGCAGGATGTTCATGCGCATGGCGAGGGCTCCGATCGATCGATTGTAGGTGCCGCCAAACCGTCGCTCCCGAGCCCTCGCAGCCCGTGCTGCCGCGCTGACACGGAGGGGACAACCGCCCTTGGGCGCAGACACACTTGATCCCTATCATGCGCGTTCGTCCGATTGACTCGAAGGAATCTGCCCATGCATGCCTGGCTTTGCGAAAACCCCGTCGGTGTCGACGCGCTCGTCTGGAAGGAACTGCCCACGCCCACGCCGGGGCCGGGTGAGGTGCTGATCCGCATCGAGGCGGCGAGCCTGAACTTCCCCGATCTCTTGATCGTGCAGAACAAATATCAGATCAAGCCGCCGCTGCCCTTCGTGCCGGGCGCCGAATATGCCGGCATCGTCGAGGCCGTCGGAGAGGGCGTGACGCAACTGCGTGTGGGGCAACGCGTAGCCTGCTTGAGCGGCACCGGCGGCTTTGCGACCCACACGGTGGCCAAGGCCGCGCTGTGCCTGCCGCTGCCGGCGGAGTTTCCTGCGGTGGATGCGGCCGCGTTCATCATGACCTATGCCACCAGCCACCACGCGCTGATCGACCGCGGGCAACTTCGGGCGGGTGAAACGGTGCTGGTGCTCGGTGCGGCTGGCGGGGTGGGCACCGCGGCGATCCAGATCGCCAAGGTGGCCGGTGCGCGCGTGATCGCTGCGGCTTCGAGCGACGAGAAATGCGCGCTGTGCCAGCGCCTGGGGGCCGATGCCACCGTGAACTACAGCCGCGAAAACCTGCGCGATGCGCTCAAATCGCTCACCGATGGCCAGGGCCCGAACGTGATTTACGACCCCGTGGGCGGCGATCTGGCCGAGCCGGCGTTTCGCTCCATCGCGTGGCGCGGGCGTTACCTGGTGATCGGCTTTGCGGCGGGCCCCATCCCCGCGCTGCCGATGAATTTGCCGCTGCTCAAGGGTGCCTCACTCGTCGGGGTGTTCTGGGGAGAGTTCGCGCGGCGCGAGCCGCAGGCCAACGCCGCAATGCTCATGGAACTCGCACGCTGGTATGGCGAGGGCAAGATCAAACCCGTGATCGATCAAACCCTGCCGATGCGCGAACTCAAAGCCGCCTACGCCCGCATGGCCTCGCGTGCGGTCATGGGCAAGTTGGTGCTGGTGAACTAGGCCAGCAGCGCGCCCGGGTTCCCGAACTCAGTGCGCGTGTGCAAAGCTGCTCAGCAGCGTCACTGCGGCGATGCCCAGCACGAGCCACAGCAGTTGTACCGCGGTCTGCGCGAGGCTGAGGCGCTTTTGCAGTTGCGGAATCAGGTCGGCGAGCGCGACGTAGATGAAGCTGCTGCTGGCGACGACGAGGAAGAAGGGCAAAAACTCGGTGAGTGCCCCGACCAGCAGGTAGCCCAGCAGCCCGCCGAGCGCCGTCACCAAGCCCGCCAGCGTCACCTTGAGCAAGGCCATGCGCCGGTCATTGCCGCCCACGCGCAAGACCGCCAGGTCGCCCATGTGGTGCGGCACCTCATGCGCCAGCACCGCGAGCGCAGTGACCGTGCCCAGCTTCCAATCCGCCAGGAACGCAGAGGCGATCAGCAGTCCGTCGCCGAAGCAGTGCACGCTGTCGCCGGCGATCACGGCCCAACTGCCGCTCCCGTGTGGGGCATGGTCGTGGCCCTGCCCCACGCCATGCGCATGGGCGTGGTTGGCCCCGTGGTGATGTTCATGCCCGTGGTGCCAGAGTTCAGCCTTGTCCAGCAGAAAGAAGCCCACCAGACCGACCAGCAGCACGGGAAACAGCGTGTGGGGCTCGATGCCGCTCTCAAACGCCTCGGGCAACAAATGCATGAACGCGGTGGCGAGCAGCGCGCCCGCGGCCAGGCTCAACAGATGCTGCGAATAACGCCCCAGCGCGCCGAAACTCAGCAGTGCCGCGAGCCATACGCTGCCTACACCGGCGATCAGGGTACCCGTCAAAATTGCTATTAATAACATAGTAAACAATGCCCATTTGTCGCCGGTATCGGCGCAAAAGGCCAGTCAATCAACGGGGGAAGGCTTCAGCCATGCCCAGAGCCTACCCATCAGGCCTTCAAGCCACGCCGTGCTTCTGGAACCAGGCGAGCGCCCGCTTCCAGCCGTCTTCGGCTGCTTCCTTGCGGTAGCTCGGCCGATAGTCGGCATGGAAGGCGTGGGGTGCCTCCGGGTATACCACGAACTCGCTGGCCCGGGCTGCCGGATTGCGCGAAGCCGCCAACGCCGCCTTCATCTGCTCGATCGTCGCCAGCGGAATACCGGTGTCAGCGCCACCGTACAAGCCCAGCACCGGGCCATGCAATTGGTCCACGACGTCGATCGGATTGCGAGGTGTGAGGGCGGTTCGCTCCCCGACCAGTCGGCCATACCAGGCCACGCCGGCCTTGACCTTGGGGTTGTGCGCGGCAAACAACCATGTCTGCCGCCCGCCCCAGCAAAAACCGGTCACGCCCACGCGCTCGAGGTCACCCCCGTGGGCGCCCGCCCAGGCCACGCAGGCGTCGAGGTCGCCCATGACCTGCGCGTCGGGCACCTTGGAAATCACCTCGGCGATGAGCTTGGCCAACTCGCCGTAGCTTTGCGCGTCGCCCTGACGCACGAACAGTTCCGGCGCCAGCGCCAGATAGCCCGCATGCGCGAAGCGCCGCGCGGTATCGGCGATGTACTCATGGACCCCGAAGATTTCCGAAATGACCAGCACCACCGGCAGGCCGGTCTTGCCCGCAGGCGCGGCGCGGTACACCGGCATCTTGAAGCCGTTGACATCGATGGTGACCTCGCCTTCGGTGAGGCCCTCGGCCGAAGTCTTGATGGCGGTCTGCGCCAGTGCGGGCAAGACGGCAGCGGCATAGCCCACACCGAGCGCGGCTTTGAGCGCGGCGCGGCGGGTGGTGGCCCCGCTGCGACCCGGGGTGGCGTCGAGCAAGGCATGGGCGTCCGAGAGTTGGTTGCGGTCGAGCATGGCAGTTTCTTTGAAGTTTGAAGGGGTGGCAGTCATCGCTGCGGCGAGCGCACCACCAGTCTATCGACCGACGGCAAGGTCTGCAGGTCGCCAGGGAATCCGCCGGCCCGCGCCCGAGTGCGCAGGCGCTCAGCCTCTCAGTGCGCCTCCTCCCAGTTGGCGCCGACCCCGATCTCCGCGACCAGCGGCACGCGCAGTTCGGCGACGCCCGCCATGAGCCGCGGAATCTCGCTGCGCAGCCAATCCACCTCGTCTTCGGGCAGCTCGAACACCAGTTCGTCGTGCACCTGCATGATCATCAGCGTGCCGCGCGCGCGCGCATCGAGCGCCTGCTGCACCGCCACCATGGCTTTCTTGATGAGGTCGGCCGCGGTGCCCTGCATGGGCGCGTTGATGGCGGCGCGCTCGGCGGCGCCGCGGCGCGGGCCGTTGGGGGAGTTGATCTCGGGCAGGTAGAGCCGCCGGCCAAAGACGGTTTCCACATAGCCCTGCGCCTTCGCCTGCGCGCGGGTCTCGTCCATGTAGCGCTTGACGCCGGGATAGCGCTGGAAATAGCGGTCGATCCAGGCCTTGGCGGCGCTGTTGTCGATGCCCAGATTCTTCGCCAGGCCATAACTGCTCATGCCGTAGATGAGGCCGAAGTTGATGACCTTGGCATAGCGACGCTGCTCGGGCGTGACCTGATCGGGTGCGACGCCAAACACTTCGGCGGCGGTCGCGCGGTGCACGTCGAGCCCTTGGCGGAAGGCGGCGAGCAGCGCTTCGTCGCCCGAGAGGTGCGCCATGATGCGCAGCTCGATCTGGCTGTAGTCGGCACTGGCGATGCGCCGGCCCGGCGGCGCGATAAAGGCTTCGCGGATGCGCCGGCCCTCGGGGGTGCGCACGGGGATGTTTTGCAGATTCGGCTCGTTGCTCGAAAGCCGCCCGGTCACCGCCACCGCCTGCGCGTAGTGGGTGTGCACGCGCCCGGTGCGCGGGTCGGCCATCTGGGCGAGCTTGTCGGTGTAGGTGCCCTTGAGCTTGGAGAGGCTGCGCCACTCGAGCACCTTGGCCGGCAGTGGATAGTCTTCGGCCAGCTTTTCGAGCACTTCCTCGTCGGTGCTGCGCGCGCCGGTGGCGGTTTTCTTGACCGACGGCAGGCCCAGCTTGTCGAAGAAGATCTCGCCCAGTTGCTTGGGGCTGCCGAGGTTGAACGGCTGGCCGGCCAGGGCATAGGCCTCTTGCTCGATGGCGTGCAGCCGCTCGCCCAGCTCGTGGCTGAGGCGGGCGAGCACCTGCGCATCGATCAGCACGCCGTTGCGCTCCATGCGAAACAGCACCTCGCTGGTGGCCATCTCCAGCGCGTAAATGTCCGCGAGCTTGGGCTCCGCCTCCAGCCGCGGCGCCAAAACCCGGTGCACCATGAGGCACAGCGCCGAGTCCTCGCAGGAATAAGCCGCTGCGCGGTCCACCGCCACCTGCGCAAACGGAATCTGGCGCGCGCCCTTGCCCGCCACCTCTTCGTAACTGATGCTCTTGAGGCCCAGATGCCGCTCGGCGAGACTGCCCAGGTTGTGCGGCCGGTGCACCTCGAGCACATAGCTCTGCAGCATGGTGTCGTGCGCATAGCCACGCACCTCGATGCCGTGGTTGGCGAACACGTGCCGGTCGTACTTCACATGCTGCCCCAACTTGGGCGCGCGTGGGTCCTCGAGCCAGGGCCGCAGCCGATCGAGCACCTGCGCCAGCGGCAACTGCTGCGGCGCGTCCGGCCCCTCGTGCGCCAGCGGGATGTAGGCCGCCGCTTCCGGTTCGACGCAAAAGCTGATGCCGACGATGCGCGCCTGCATCTCGTCGAGCGAGGTCGTTTCCGTGTCGAGCGCGGCCAGCGGTGCCGAACGCAGACGCTCGAGCCAGCGGTCCAAGCTGTCCCAGTCGAGGATGATTTCGTCCTCGCGGCCGGCTCGGTGCTGCACCTGCAGCGACGCGGGCGGGTCAGCGTCCGCAAACCAGTCGCCGTTGCGCGCCGTCGCTGCTGGTGGCGGAGCCTGGCCCGCATCGAGTGCGCGCGCGAGGCTGCGAAAACCATAGCGCTCGTAAAACTGGCGCAAGCCCGCGCGATCGGGCTCGCGCGGGCGCAGCGCCTCGAGCGCGGGAAAGCCGGGAATCCACGGGCTCAGGTCGCAATCGGTGCGAATGCGCAGCAGTTCGCGCCCCTGCGGCAACCACGACAGCGCGCGGCGCAGGTTTTCACCGACCACTCCTTTGATCTCGTCTGCGTGCGCGATCACGCCGTCGAGCGAGCCATAGGCCTGCAACCACTTGGCCGCCGTCTTGGGGCCGACTTTCTCCACCCCCGGCACGTTGTCGATGGCGTCGCCCACGAGCACCTGGAAGTCGAGCATGCGCTCGGGCGGCACGCCGAACTCGGCTTCGACGCCCGCGCGGTCCCGGGTTTTGCCGCTCATCGTGTCGATGATGGTGATGTCGTCGTTGACGAGCTGAGCGAGGTCTTTGTCGCCGCTGGAGACGATCACCGCCAGCCCCTGGCGGGCCCCAGTCACGGCCAAGGTGCCGATGACGTCGTCGGCCTCGACTCCGGGCACCTCGAGGACGGGCCAGCCCAGCAGCCGCACCACCTCGTGAATCGGCTCGATCTGCGCGGCCAGCGACTCGGGCATGGGCGGACGATGCGCCTTGTAGTCCGCATACAGCTCGTCCCGGAAGGTCGGCCCTTTGGCGTCGAAGACACAGGCGACGTAATCGGGGTTGACCTCGCGCCGCAGCTTCTCGAGCATATTGATCATGCCGCGAATCGCGCCCGTCGGGGCGCTGTTGGGGTCGTTCGGGTCGGCGCGCAGGTCCGGCATGGCGTGATAGGCGCGGTAGAGATAGCTCGACCCGTCGATCAGCAGCAGGATCTTCTTTTCGTTCATGGGACTATTGTGCACGCCCCGTTTCGACCCGCGGCATCGGCCCGCGACCGGCGCAACGCCAGCGACCGCGCCAGGGCCAAGAGCGCTCGAGCCCTACAATGAAGCGCCCCGCGGCTGCATGTGCCACGCTTGGCACCCCGCCCCGCTCACCCGTCACCGCCCGACCCGACTGTTCATGGCCGTTTTCACGCCCGTTCCCTTCGACACCGCCCGAAATTTGTTGCTGCGCCTCGGCCTGGGCGAATTGCAGAACCTCGAAGGCATCGAGGGGGGCATCGAGAACACCAACTACTTCGCCACCACCGACCAGGGGGCCTGGGTGCTGACGCTGTTCGAGCGCCTCACGGCCGAGCAGCTGCCGTTTTATCTGCGGCTGATGAAACACCTCGCGCAGCGCGGCATTCCCGTGCCCGAACCCGCCGCCGATGTCCGCGGGCAATTGCTGCACAGTGTCTGCGGCAAGCCCGCAGCCGTGGTCAACCGCCTGGCCGGCAAAAGCGTGCTGGCACCCGAGCCGCAGCACTGCGCCGCGGTCGGCGACATGCTCGCGCGCATGCACCTGGCCGGGCGCGACTTCGAGCTGCGCCAACCCAACCTGCGCGGACTGCCCTGGTGGAACGAGACCGCCCCGCTGGTGCTGCCGCACCTCGATGAAGCGCAGGCCGCGCTGCTGCGCGAGGAACTCGCCTACCAGAACCACATCGCCGCGAGCAGCCGCTACGCCGCCCTGCCCCGCGGCCCGATTCACGCCGATCTATTCCGCGACAACGTGCTGTTCGATGGTGATCGCTTGAGCGGCTTCTTCGACTTTTACTTTGCCGGTGTGGACACCTGGCTGTTCGACCTTGCGGTCTGCCTCAACGACTGGGCCATCGACTGGCACGCGGGCCGGCACGATCCGCTTCGCGCTGCGGCCATGCTCGACGCCTACCAGGCGGTGCGCCCGCTCGAAGCCGCCGAGCGCCAACTGCTGCCCGCCATGCTGCGCGCCGGCGCGCTGCGGTTTTGGATCTCGCGGCTTTGGGACTGGTACCTGCCGCGCGAAGCCCGCATGCTCAAGCCCCATGACCCCGCCCACTTCGAGCGCGTGCTGCGCGAGCGCGCGACCCACCCCGCCGTCATCCTGAGCGAGTCCGCCACCGCATGAAACTCCAACTCGTCCCCGCCCGCAGCGGCCTAGCCTGGGTTCGCGAGGGCTTGCGCACCTTCTGGCGCCAGCCGCTGGCCTTCGTCGGGCTGTTCTTCATGTTCATGGCGGTGGTCTCGGTCGCCACCATGCTGCCTTGGATCGGGCTGCCGCTCGCCCTGGTGCTGCTGCCCGCACTCACGCTCGGCATGATGGCCGCCACGCGCGAGGCGGTGGCGGGGCGCTTCCCCATGCCCTGGGTGCTGTTCACCGCGTTTCGAGAAGGAAAGGCGCGCACCATCGCCATGCTGCAGCTCGGCGCACTCTATGCGGCGGGGTTTTTCGGCGTCATGGGCTTCTCGGCCCTGTTCGATGGTGGCAAGTTCGCCCAGGTGTACCTGCTCGGCGGCTCGCTCACGCCCGAGCTGATGAACGCTCCAGGCTTCCAAGCCGCCACTTGGGCCGCCACCGCGGCCTACCTGCCCTTGTCGATGATGTTCTGGCACGCGCCCGCGCTCGTGCACTGGCATGGCGTGGCACCCGTGAAAAGCCTCTTTTTCAGCTTCGTCGCCTGCGCGCGCAACTTCAAGGCATTCTTCCTCTACACCCTCGGCTGGCTCGCCGTGTTCATCGGCGCGGGCGTCCTCGCCATGCTGATCTCCGCCCTGTTCGGCAACCCCGGCATCGCCACCGTGGCGCTCGTCCCTGCCGCCCTCATGATGGCCGCGATGTTCTTCACCTCCATGTGGTTCACGGTGCGGGATTGTTTTCTGGATGAGGCGGCGGGCTCGGTCTGACGTCAACTTCCCGGAGCTCATGTGATGGCTGGCCATCGACTGCGCCCTCTTGCAGCGCCTCGATCAGAGGGCAGCAGACGGTGCCTGCGGAGCTTTGGCAGGCGTGCAGCAGGCGTGAGAGCACCGATTCCATGCGCTGCAGGTCCGCGAGGCGTTCGCGCACGTCGCGCAGTTTCTGCGCGGCCAGGAGGCTGGCTTCGGCGCAATGCGTGCCGTCTTCGAGCCGCAGCAGCTCCGCCACCTCGTCGAGGCTGAAACCGAGACGCTGCGCCGCTTTGATGAAGCGCAGCCGGCCCAGCGCAGGCGCGCCGTAGCGCCGGATCCGGCCCTCCGTGCGCTCGGGCGCACGCAGCAGGCCGCGGCGCTGGTAGAAGCGAATGGTTTCCACGTTCACCCCGGCTGCCTGCGCCAGCGCGCCGATGGTCATGGGCTCGAAAGGGTCTTTCATGAGGGGGGTTGACTCCGTACTTGACTACGGACGGAAGCTTAGGGCAACGCTGAACAAGTCCCTCGCGCGTCGCGCATCCCGGCTGCGGGCGGTCTGCGTCGAAAGCAAATCCTCGCCATAGCTGCGGCTATGGCTGCGGTTTGCGCCTCGCATCCCATCCCGCGGCCGGGCGCGCACCATCGCGGGAACTGATTCAGCGTTGCCTTAGGCGATCAACCCACTGTTGAAGGAGATGTCGCGATGGACGAACCCAAACGATCCCCAGGCGGAGCACTGCTGGCCGGCGGCCTCGCCGCGATCCTCGCTTCGAGCTGCTGCCTCGGGCCGCTGGTGTTGCTGGCGCTGGGCTTCAGCGGCGCCTGGATCGGCAACCTCACGGTGCTGGAGCCTTACCGCCCGATTTTCATCGCAGCCGCCTTGCTGGCGCTGGCCCTGGCGGCACGGCGACTGTTTCGCCCCGCGACTGCGTGCGAGCCGGGTGCCGTCTGCGCCGTGCCGGCGGTGCGGCTGCGCTACCGCTTGCTGTTCTGGATCGTCGCTGCGCTGGTGTTGGTGGCGCTGGGCTTTCCCTATCTGGCGCCCTTGTTTTATTGACACCGAGGAGTTCCGCTCATGAAAACCAAGTCTCTGCGACTCGCAGCCTTCCTCCTGCTCGGCGCGCTCGCCACGGGCGCCCATGCAGCGGTGCAAACCGTGACCCTCTCGGTGCCGGGGATGAACTGCCCCGTCTGCCCCATCACGGTCAAAAAGGCGCTCACCAAGGTCGAGGGCGTGCAACAGGTGAACGTCAGCCTCGAAAAGCGCGAGGCCATCGTTCGCTTCGACGACACCAAGGCCAGTGTGGACGCCCTGATGGACGCCACCGAGGCCGCCGGTTATCCCTCGAGCGTCAAGAAATGACCATCCGCCCCATCCCCGCCACATCTTCCCAGCAGCCGCACGCCGGCCTGCATGCATGCTGCCCAAGCACCGGCGGCGACGGCCTGCACATCGCCATCATCGGCAGCGGCGGCGCGGCGATGGCTGCGGCGCTCAAGGCGGTCGAGCGCGGCGCGCGAGTGACGCTGATCGAGCGGGGCGTCATCGGCGGCACCTGCGTCAATGTCGGCTGCGTGCCGTCGAAGATCATGATCCGCGCCGCGCACATCGCCCACGTGCGCCGCAGCAGCCCGTTCGATGGCGGCATCGGCGCGGCAGTGCCCACCATCGACCGCCGCCAACTGCTGGCCCAACAGCACGCCCGGGTGGAGGCGCTGCGCCACGCGAAGTACGAGAACATCCTGGCGCAAAACCCGGACATCACCGTGCTGCACGGTGAGGCGAGTTTCCTGGATGGCGCGAGCCTGCGGGTGCGTTTGAACGCGGGCGGCGAGCGGGTGGTGGCCTTCGACCGCTGCCTCGTCGCCACCGGCGCAAGTCCCGCGGTGCCAGACATTCCCGGCTTGGCGCAAACACCGTACTGGACGTCCACCGAAGCCTTGGAGAGCGAGTCGATCCCAGAGCACCTGGTCGTGATCGGCTCGTCCGTGGTCGCGCTCGAGCTGGCGCAGGCCTATGCGCGGCTGGGCAGCCGCGTGACGGTGCTGGCACGCCACACCCTGCTCTCGTCCGAGGACCCGGCCATCGGCGCCGCCCTGACTGATGCCTTCGGCGCCGAGGGCATCGAGGTGCGGACGCACACGAGCCCCTCCGAAGTGGCTTACACCGCGGGGGCCTTCCTGCTGACCACACCGCAGGGCGTGCTGCACGCCGACCGGCTGCTGATCGCCACCGGCCGCAGGCCGAACACGACCCGACTGAACTTGGCCGCGGCGGGCGTTGCGGTGAACGCCGCCGGCGCCATTGTCATCGACCCGAGCATGCGCACCAGCGCCCCGAACATTTACGCCGCGGGTGATTGCACCGATCAGCCGCAATTCGTGTATGTCGCCGCGGCTGCCGGCACGCGCGCAGCCATCCACATGACCGGGGGCGACGCGCGCCTCGATCTGACGGCGCTGCCCGCCGTGGTGTTCACCGACCCGCAGGTGGCCACCGTCGGCCTGTCCGAAGCCGAAGCCCGTCTGCAGGGCATCGACGCCGACAGCCGCACGCTCCCGCTGGACCAAGTGCCGCGGGCGCTGGCTAACTTCGACACGCGCGGCTTCATCAAGCTGGTGGTGGAAGCCCCAAGCGGCCGGCTGATCGGCGTGCAGGCGGTGGCCCCCGAGGCGGGCGAACTGATCCAGACCGCAGCGCTGGCCATCCGCCAACGCATGACCGCGCAGGACCTGGCCGACACGCTCTTCCCCTACCTCACCATGGTCGAGGGGCTCAAGCTCGCGGCACAGACCTTCCGCAAGGACGTGACGCAGTTGTCTTGCTGCGCGGGATGAGGCAGCCGATCACACCGGCGTGAGCTTGGCCACCGACAGCGCCAGCCACTTGGTGCCGTGGCGGGTGAACTGTACCTGCGCGCGCGCGTCCGCTCCCGCGCCTTCAATCGCGAGCACCTTGCCTTCGCCGAACTTGTTGTGGAACACCGCCATGCCGACGCGCAAGCCGTGTTCGGGCTCGGACTTGCGCTCGGGCACGGGGCCAGCGCCGAAGTCGGGGGCGCTGAGGCTGCTGCGGCCCCAGGCGGGTTGCGGCGTCGGGTTTCGGCGCGGCGCGGCTTCCCAGGGCATGGCGCCGCTGCTGCCCCAGGGCGCGGCGCCGACGGAGGCGCTGGCGCCGCGTTTCGGGGTGATCCACTTCAGCGCACCCTCGGGCAACTCGTCGAAAAACCGGCTGCGCAGGTTGTAGCGCGTCTGGCCGTGCAGCATGCGGGTTTGCGCGTGGCTGAGGTACAGGCGCTTGCGCGCGCGGGTGATGGCGACATACATGAGCCGGCGCTCTTCCTCGAGGCCGTCGCGGTCGCTGGCGGAGTTTTCGTGGGGGAACAGGCCCTCTTCAAGGCCGGTGATGAACACGGCGTCGAATTCCAGGCCTTTGCTCGCATGCACGGTCATGAGCTGTACCGCGTCCTGCCCCGCCTGCGCCTGATTGTCACCGGCTTCGAGTGCGGCGTGGGTGAGGAAAGCGGCCAGCGGGCTCAAGGTTTCGCCGGTCTCCTGATCGGGCGCGAGCGGCGCATCGAGCACGGGCGCGTCGAGGTCCAGCCCCTGGCTCGCCGGGCTTTGGCCCAACGCCGCCGGGGCTTGCTCGTCGAGCGGCAGGGCGACCGCGTCGCGGCCGAAGCCCTCCTGCATGACGAAGCTCTCGCCGGCGTTGACGAGTTCTTCGAGGTTCTCGATGCGGTCGGCCCCTTCGCGGTCGGCGCGGTAGTGTTCGATGAGCCCGCTGTGCTCGAGCACGAGTTCGATGATTTCGCGCAGCGTGCGGCCCTGCGTCTGCTCGCGCAGCACGTCGATTTTGGCGATGAACGCGCCGAGGTTCGCACCCGCCTTGCCCGGCACGGCGCTGACCGCATCGACCAGCGCGCAGCCGGATTCGCGGGCCAGGTCCTGCAGCTGCTCGATCGTGCGTGCGCCGATGCCGCGCGGCGGAAAGTTCACCACCCGCAAAAAGCTGGTGTCGTCGCGCGGGTTCTCGATCAGGCGCAGATAGGCCAGCGCATGCTTGATTTCGGCGCGCTCGAAAAAGCGCAGGCCGCCATACACGCGGTAGGGCACGCCCGCGTTGACCAGCGCGGTTTCGATCACGCGGCTTTGCGCATTGCTGCGGTAGAGCACGGCGATCTCGTGGCGCGCAAAGCCGTCGTTGCGCACGAGCTGACGCACTTCGTCGACCAGCCATTGCGCCTCCTCGAAGTCGCTCGCCGCCTCGAACACCCGCACCGGCTCGCCCGCGCCTTGGGTGGTGCGCAGGTTCTTGCCCAAGCGCGCGGTGTTGTGGCCGATCAGCGCGTTGGCCGAGTCGAGGATGTGGCCGTAGCTGCGGTAGTTCTGCTCGAGCTTGATCTGGTGCCGCACCTGGTATTCGCGCACGAAATCGGCCATGTTGCCCACGCGCGCGCCGCGGAAGGCGTAAATGCTCTGGTCGTCGTCGCCCACCGCCATGATGGCGCCGCCGCCCTCGCCCGGCAGGCCGACGATCATCTTCAGCCACGCATACTGCAGCCGGTTGGTGTCCTGGAACTCATCGACCAGCACATGGCGGAAGCGCCTCCGGTAGTGCTCGCGGATGGCGTCCTGGTCGCGCAGCAACTCGTAGCTGCGCAGCATCAGCTCGCCGAAATCGACCACGCCTTCGCGCTGGCATTGGTCTTCGTAGAGCTGGTAGAGCTCGACCTTTTTGCGCGTGTCCTCGTCGCGCGCGGGCACATCGCCCGGGCGCTGGCCCTCTTCCTTGCAGCCCGAGATGAAGTACTGCAGCTGCTTCGGAGGAAAGCGCTCCTCGTCGACGTTGAACTGCTTGCACAGACGCTTGATGGCGCTGAGCTGGTCTTGGGTGTCGAGGATCTGGAAGGTGGCCGGCAGGTTCACGCTGCGGTGGTGCGCGCGCAGCATGCGGTTGCACAGGCCGTGAAAGGTGCCCATCCACATGCCGCGCACATTGAGCGGCAGCATGGCGGAGAGCCGGGTGAGCATTTCCTTGGCCGCTTTGTTGGTGAAAGTGACGGCCAGGATGCCGCCCGATGTCACCTGCCCCGTTTGCAGCAGCCACGCGATGCGTGTGGTCAACACCCGGGTTTTGCCCGAACCGGCACCGGCCAGAATCAGCGCATGCTCGGCGGGCAGCGTGACCGCCGCACGCTGTTCAGGGTTGAGGTTGTGCAGCAGCGGACTCGAGGACGCGTTTTCTGGGAACATGCGGGCATTGTAGGAAGGCCCAAACATGATGCTCCACCCCTCGATCCCTCCGCGCTCACGCAACAGCCACCCCACCGCCCCGGCCCCAAACACCCGTGCGCGGTGGCGCAGCCGCGTCGCTCTGCTGCTCGCCCTGCCCTTCGCTGTGGCGCAGGCGCAGCCGTCGTCGTGCAGCAGCGACGGCCTCGAACCGCCCCCGATGGTTCTGGAGCGTTTCATCAGCGCGGACTGTGCCGAGTGCTGGCGCGACCCGGCGACGCCGTCCGTGGACGGGCGTACATGGGCGCTCGACTGGGTTTTTTCCGGCGCTCAGGGCGAGGACGCGCCGCTTTCCCCCGTGGCGCGCCCTGAAGCGAATGCGCGCGCCCAGGCCGCCGGTCTGCGATCCGGCACCGCAATGCCGCCGCGCTTCGACCGGTTTCAGTCGGTGCTGGCCGCCGAATTTCCGCAAAACCCGCGACGCCTGCGCGTGGCGCAAGGCACGGCGTTCGGCGGCTATGTCGGCGCGTCGATCCGCTACACCCCGGCGCGCGACGCCCTGGCGCCGCTCACCGCGCATCTGGCGCTCATCGAGATCTTTCCTGCCGGAACGGAGGGCAGCCCCGTCGCACGCGCGCTGGTACGCAACGTGTTCACGCCCACATGGAGCGGGCGAACGGCGGGGCCGCGGCCGCGGTGGGTGCGACTCGATGAACTGCGCCCGCTCAACATCCCCGAGGGTGCGCACCCCGACCGGCTGCGGGTGTTTGGCTGGGTCGAGGACGCCCGGGGTCGCATCATCGACGCCGCGCTCAGCGCTTGCACGCCGTAACGAATGAATCACAAAAGACGAACCCTGCCACGGCAGAATTGCCCCTCATGAGTACCGCACCCCACCATCTCGGCCGCTCGGCGCTGCGCCGCGGGAGCATTCTGTTTGGCTGGACCTGGGCCGCGCTGCTTGCCGCTTGCGGCGGGGGCGGCGACGAGGCAGCACCGGTCTCGCAAGGCCCACAGCCCATCGTCGCAACCAGCGTCGAGGCGGAAGAGCAGGCGGCTTACACCTTGCTGCGCGACGAACGCAGCCGCTGCGGTTTTGGTGCCCCAAGCCCGAACAGCCTGCTGGCCCAGGCCGCGCGCAACCACGCGAACTGGCTCGTCACCAACGACGCCAACAGCCACGAGGAAACGCCGGGAACGCCGGGATTCACCGGCAAGACCGCGCTCGAACGGCTGCAGTACGTGGGCTATCCGGTGCGGGCCGTCGCCGAGTCGATCGGCTGGGGTTCGGTTGCTCCGGTGGCGAACGGGGTGGCCGTGCGCGCGCTGCGCGGCCTGATGGCCGTGCCCTACCATGCGATTGGCGTGGTGGCTTTCAACCTGCCCGAGGTCGGGCTGGCGCTCGGGCCGAGCGACGGCTATTACGCGCCGCTGGTCGTGGAATTGGCAGGCCCCCAGGGGGCGGCTGCCGGCCCCGTCGTCTACCCGCCAAACCCGGTCAAAACCTATCCCTGCGAGGGAACGACTGGGGTGCTGACCCGAACGCTGGCGGAAAACCCCAACCCGATTCCCGGTCGCGATCTGTCGACGAACCCCACGGGCTCGTCCATCATTGTTTCAGTGGCGAGCGGCAACACCCTCACGCTCGGCGCCGGCACGCTCGTGCATGTGGCCAGCGGCCAAACCGTCGAGGTTCTGCCCCCGGTGACGGCATCGAACGACCCCAACCGCCATTTGGCACCCAACACCGGCTTTTACCTGCCCGCCCAGCCGCTCGCGCCCAACAGCCGCTATCAATTCACATTCCGCGGCAGCAATGCAGGCGTGCCGTTCACTCAAAGCTTCACCTACACCACCGGCAGCGACTGAGCCTCCGCGTAGAATCAAGCACCGGGCCCAAGTTTCTTGCGCCCGGTTTTTTGTGCCTGCTGCACGGCACAGCGACCGGACCCAAGCCAAGCGCTCACTCGTTACAACGACCGACCGGAGCTTGGATCAATCATGGAAATCTTCGACTACGACAACATTCTTCTGCTGCCGCGCAAGTGCCGCGTGGAGAGCCGATCGGAATGTGACACCAGCGTTCAATTTGGCCCGCGGCGTTTCCGTCTTCCGGTGGTGCCGGCGAACATGAAGACGGTGGTGGATGAGTCCATCTGCCTGTGGCTGGCGCGTCACGGCTATTTCTACGTGATGCACCGCTTCGACCTCGACAATGTCGCCTTCGTGCGGCGCATGCGTGCCGAAGGACAGTACGCGTCGATTTCGCTCGGCGTCAAAGCGCCCGACTACGCCACGGTGGACCGCCTCGCCGCCGAAGGGCTCATCCCCGAGTACGTCACCATCGACATCGCGCATGGCCATGCCGACAGCGTGCGCAAAATGATCGCCTACCTCAAGGAAAAGCTGCCGCAGACCTTCGTCATCGCCGGCAACGTGGCCACGCCCGAGGCGGTCATCGACCTCGAAACCTGGGGTGCGGATGCAACCAAGGTCGGCGTCGGCCCTGGCAAGGTCTGCATCACCAAGCTCAAGACCGGCTTTGGCACCGGCGGCTGGCAGCTCTCGGCGCTCAAATGGTGCGCACGCGTCGCAACCAAGCCGATCATTGCCGACGGCGGCATCCGCAGCCACGGCGACATCGCCAAGTCGATCCGCTTCGGCGCCACGATGGTCATGATCGGTTCGCTGTTCGCTGGCCACGAAGAGTCGCCGGGGCAAACGGTGGAGGTCGACGGCAAGCTCTACAAAGAGTATTACGGCTCGGCGAGCGACTTCAACAAAGGCGAATACAAGCATGTCGAGGGCAAACGCATCCTCGAGCCGATCAAGGGCAAGTTGGCCGACACTCTGATCGAAATGGAGCAGGACATCCAAAGCTCCATCAGCTACGCCGGCGGCACCCAGCTCATGGACATCCGCAAAGTGAACTACGTCATCCTCGGCGGCGACAACGCGGGCGAGCATTTGCTGATGTGAGCCACACCGATCCCAACAGTCCAGTTTCGGATTCCGGGGCTGATCCCATCGCCAACCGGCGCGACCCCGCTATCGTTCCTGAAGCATCCCCAGCGCCAGGACGTACAGCCGATGCCTCGGCTCCACCAAGGCTTCGAGCGCGCTGAAATGGTTGCGGCCGGGCAGTTCCTCGCACACCGGCACGGCCCGTGCGCCCCAGGCTTCGCGGATCAGCCGGTTCTGCCGGATGAACTCCGCGCTCTCATCCCCGCCGACCACCGCCGCCAGGATTCCCGCGCGCGGCGCTGGCAGCCGAGCTGGGCTCGCCCGCGCCACCTGCACGGACGTGAGGCGCAGATCGTCTTTCACGAACGGCGTGTGGCGCAAAGGCGCAAGATCGAACACACCGGAAATCGCGAGCGCGCGCCGCACCAGGGTCGATGGCAGATCGCGCGCCACGCGCGGCCACTGACACAGCAGCAACATCGCCGCGAGTTGTCCGCCCGCCGAGTGGCCGACGACGGTGATGCGCCTCGGGTCCCCCCCAAATTCGGCGATGTGCCGCGCCACCCAGGCCAAGGCCTGCACCATCTGCAGCGTGATTTGCGGAATGGTCACCACCGGGCACAGCGCGTAGTTCGGAACCACCACGCAAGCCCCCTGGGCGGTGAATGCCGGCGCGATGAAGGAATGGTCCGACTTGTCGAGGGCGCGCCAATAACCCCCATGAATGAACACCAGCACCGGCGCCCCACCCGACCCCGCGGCCTCGGCCGGAAGGAACACATCCAGCGTTTCGCCCGCGCCCGGGCCATACGGCAGATCGAGCGCGCAGGCCTGCGTGGCCCGCGCCGCGGCGGAATCGGCGGCCCAGCGGGCAAAATGCGCGCCATGGTCGGGCACGAGTGCCCGGTTGTTGTACATGCGGTCGAGCCATTCGGGGTCGGTGCGGGGCATGGGCGTCTCCTCGGAACGAGGTTCGATCATCGCACCCGCCGCATTTTTTGAGAAAAATAGGCCGATGCCGGCGTGAACGGGTCATGATGCGCTCTCATTTCAGGTGTCAACAATGAAACTTTGCGTGCTTGGGATCGGCCGCATGGGGCTGCCCATGGCGCGACGGCTGTGCGCGGCGGGGCACACGGTTCAGGTGTGGAACCGCACCCGAGCGAAGGCCGAAGCGCTGGCCGCGGTTGGCGCGCAGGTGCATGACACCCCGGCTACAGCGGTTGCCGAAGCCGAAGCGGTGGTCTGCCTGCTCGAAGACGGGCCGGTCGTCGCCCAGGTGTTGTTCGAACTGGGCGCCGCAAACGCCATGCCGCCCGGCTCGCTCGTGATCGACATGTCCTCGATCAAGCCGGCGGAGGCCCGCGCGCACGCCGAGCTGCTGGCGCAGCGCGGCGTATCCCATCTGGACGCGCCGGTCTCGGGCGGCACCGTGGGCGCCGAAGCGGGCACGCTCGCCATCATGGTCGGCGGCGATGCGGCCGACTTCGAGCGCGCCGCACCGGTGTTCGCGGCGCTTGGACGCGCCACGCACGTCGGCCCCCACGGTGCAGGGCAGCTCACCAAACTCGCCAACCAGATGATCGTTGGCATCACCATTGGCGCGGTGGCCGAAGCCCTGCTGCTCGCCGAGCGCGGCGGAGCTCACATGGCCAAGGTGCGCGAAGCCATCACGGGCGGCTTCGCCGACAGCCGGGTGCTGCAGGTACATGGCCAGCGCATGGTCGAACGCGATTTTGCGCCGCGCGCCCGCATGACGGTACAACTGAAGGACCTGCGCAACGCGCTCGATACTGCGTCCGCCCTGGGTTTCGATGCCCCGGTCACGGCCTTGTTCGAGCGGCTTTACGCGCAAGCCATCGCCGACGGTTTGGCCGATCTCGACCATGCTGCGCTGTTCGTGGAGCTGGCCCGCCGCAACGGGATGACCTGAGACCAGCCAAACGGACGGCCCAGCGTCGGCCAGGCATGGCACGGCTTTGGGCGCTGCTATAATGCAAGCCTCGACGGCGGGGGGGTAGCTCAGCTGGGAGAGCGTCGCGTTCGCAATGCGAAGGTCGGGAGTTCGATCCTCCTCCTCTCCACCACCGTTCGGGTTCTTAGCTCAGTTGGTAGAGCAGCGGACTCTTAATCCGTAGGTCGTAGGTTCGAATCCTACAGGACCCACCAATTCAACTCAAAAACAAGCCCGCTCGCAGCGGGCTTTGTTTTTTCCTGTGCGTACCCTCCGCTTTCGAAGACGACGCGCTCAGGTGGTGCCTCGAGCCGGAATCGAACCGGCACGACCGGTTAAGGTCTGCGGATTTTAAGTCCGCTGTGTCTACCTGTTCCACCATCGAGGCCAGGCGGCGAATTGTCGCAGAGGATCGCGCCCAAAAAGAAGCCCCAGCAAGCGTGCAGCGGCTGGGGCTCGGTTTGGAGGCGCGGGCCGGAGTCGAACCGACCTACACGGATTTGCAATCCGGTGCATAACCGCTTTGCTACCGCGCCATGCTCTGACAAAAAAGGGAAGCCAGAGCTTCCCTTTTTCGGAAGACGTTGGCAATCTTCCTCGATCTGGAGCGGGAAACGAGGCTCGAACTCGCGACCTCAACCTTGGCAAGGTTGCGCTCTACCAACTGAGCTATTCCCGCATGAAGCGCCGACTTTGAGTGTTTCGCTGTCGTTGCTGCAATAACGAAATTATATACCAACTTTTTGCGGTTTTCTCGGCGCGCTCGATCAATGTTTGAGCGGCTCGCCGACCACCCCCGCCACCGCAGCCGCGGAAGTCGGCTCGATCGGCGTGGCCGCCGCGATGACCTCGTCCTTCAGCGGAACGGGCTGGCGCTCGAGCGCGAGTTCGAGCACCTGATCGATCCACTTCACCGGCACGATGGCCAGGCCATCCTTGACGTTCTTCGGGATTTCCTGGAGATCTTTCACGTTCTCTTCGGGAATCAACACCGTCTTGATGCCCCCCCGAAGCGCCGCCAACAGCTTCTCCTTGAGCCCACCGATCGCCGTGACCTCGCCGCGCAGCGTGATCTCGCCGGTCATCGCCAGGTCGGCCCGAACCGGGATGTCCGTCAGCGCCGAAACCAGCGCGGTGACCATGGCCGCACCCGCGCTCGGGCCGTCCTTCGGTGTCGCACCGTCGGGCACGTGGATGTGGATGTCGCGCTTTTCGAACATCTCATCCGGAATGCCCAGCCGGCGCGCGCGGCTGCGCACCACGGTGCGCGCCGCTTCCACCGACTCCTTCATCACATCACCGAGCATGCCGGTGCGGATGATGCCGCCCTTGCCGGGCATCACGGCCGCCTCGATGGTGAGCAGGTCGCCGCCAACCTCGGTCCAAGCCAGGCCAACCACCTGCCCGACTTGGCTCTGCGTCTCGGCCCGGCCGTAGGTGTAGCGCCGTACACCCAAGAACTGGTCGAGGTTCTCACTCGACACACGAACCGGCGCCGTCAGCGATCGGAGCTGCAAGCTCTTGACGACCTTGCGGCAGATCTTGGAGAGCTCCCGCTCGAGCGAGCGCACGCCCGCCTCGCGGGTGTAATAGCGCACGATGTCCCGAACCGCTTCCTCGGCTACCTCCAGCTCACCCTCGCGCACGCCGTTGTTCTTCATCTGCTTGGGCAGCAGATAACGCATGGCGATGTTGACCTTTTCGTCTTCGGTGTAGCCCGACAGGCGGATCACCTCCATGCGGTCGAGCAGCGCCGGCGGAATGTTCATCGAGTTCGAGGTCGCCACGAACATGACGTCCGAAAGGTCGAAGTCGACCTCCACGTAGTGGTCCGAAAAGGTGTGATTCTGTTCGGGATCGAGCACCTCGAGCAATGCGCTCGAAGGGTCACCTCGGAAATCCATCCCCAGTTTGTCGATTTCATCGAGCAAGAACAGCGGATTGCGCGTGCCGACCTTCGAGAGGCTCTGCAGCACCTTGCCGGGCATGGCGCCGATGTAGGTGCGCCGGTGCCCGCGGATCTCGGCCTCGTCGCGCATGCCGCCCAGGGCCATGCGCACATATTTTCGGCCCGTGGCTTTGGCCACCGACTGACCCAAGGAGGTCTTGCCGACGCCAGGCGGCCCGACGAGACACAAGATCGGCGCCTTCACCTTGTCGACACGCTGCTGCACGGCGAGGTACTCGAGGATGCGCTCCTTGACCTTCTCGAGGCCATAGTGATCCTGATTGAGCACCTCTTCCGCGTAGGCGAGGTCGTGCTTGATCTTGGTACGCTTGCTCCACGGCAAGCCGACCAGGACCTCGATGTAGTTGCGCACGACCGAAGCCTCGGCCGACATGGGAGACATCAGCTTGAGCTTCTTGAGCTCGGCCTCGGCCTTCTTGCGAGCCTCGGCGGGCATGCGCGCGGCCTTGATGCGCTTTTCGAGTTCCTCGAGATCGGCGCCCTCTTCGCCTTCACCAAGCTCTTTCTGGATCGCCTTGACCTGCTCGTTCAGATAGAACTCGCGCTGGCTCTTTTCCATCTGGCGCTTGACGCGGCCGCGGATGCGCTTGTCGACGTTGAGGATCTCGACTTCGCGTTCCAGTTGTTCGAAGAGATTTTCCAGGCGCGGCCCAATGTCGATCAACTCGAGCACCATCTGTTTGTGCTCGAGCTTGAGCGGCAGATGCGCGGCGATCGTATCGGCCAGACGGCCCGGGTCATCGATGCTCGCGATCGAGCTCAAAATTTCCGGCGGAATCTTCTTGTTCAGTTTGACGTACTGGTCGAACTGCTGCATCAGCGCGCGGCGCAAGGCCTCGGTCTCGGTGCTTTGCAACTCGGCTTCCGTGGGCAGCGGCGCGGGGACGACGGTCGCCACGAAGCGGTCTTCCGATGCCTCCACCTGGGTGATCGTTGCGCGCTGCAAGCCCTCGACCAGAACCTTCACGGTGCCATCGGGGAGCTTGAGCAACTGAAGAATGCTGCCGACCGTGCCAACCTCGAACAGGTCGGTCGGCATCGGTTCGTCTTTCGCCGCTGTCTTTTGGGCGACCAGCATGATGCGACGGTCGGACGCCATCGCCGCCTCGAGGGCTTTGATGCTGCGCGCACGGCCCACGAACAGCGGGATGACCATGTGCGGAAAGACCACGACGTCGCGCAAGGGCAACAACGGCAGGTCGATCGGCGTGGAAGGTAAAGGCGTGTGTCCAGACATGGGAAATTCCCCTTTCATAACCTTACCAAGATGGCTGCGCGCCCGACGTTTTCAATAGACGAGGCGCAGCCGATGGGGCTGCAGGCGGGCAGCTGACCCGCGCATGGCGAGAACAAGCCGTGCGCCCGGGATGGCGCGCGACGAGCGCCCGTCAAGCCTGTCGGGCCGCCTCTCGGTAGACGAGCAGCGGGGGCTTGTTTTCCTCGATCGTCGCCTCGTCGACCACGACCCGCTCGACATTGCCCAGGTTCGGCAGTTCGAACATCGTGTCCATCAACGCTTCCTCGAGGATCGAGCGCAGGCCACGCGCACCGGTCTTGCGCTGGAGGGCCTTGCGCGCAATGGCCCGCAACGCCGCCGGCCGGATCTCGAGTTCGACGCCTTCCATCGCGAACAGTTGAGCAAACTGCTTGACGAGGGCGTTCTTCGGCTCCGTGAGGATTTGCACCAGCGCGTCCTCGGTCAATTCGGCCAGCGTGGCGATGACCGGCATGCGCCCGACCAATTCGGGGATGAGGCCGAACTTGATGAGATCCTCAGGCTCGATTTCGCTGAAGATTTCCGTCAACGAGCGCTGGGACTTGCTGCGCACAGCCGCGCCAAAGCCGATGCCCGAAGACTCGGTGCGCGCCTCGATGACTTTTTCCAGCCCCGCGAAGGCTCCGCCGCAGATGAACAGGATGTTGGTGGTGTCGACTTGGATGAAGTCCTGGCTTGGGTGCTTGCGCCCGCCCTGGGGCGGCACGCTGGCCATCGTGCCTTCGATCAGCTTGAGCAGCGCTTGCTGAACGCCTTCGCCGGAGACATCGCGGGTGATCGACGGGTTGTCGGACTTGCGCGAAATTTTGTCGATTTCGTCGATATAGACGATGCCGCGCTGCGCACGCTCGACGTCGTAATTGCAGTTTTGCAACAGCTTGGAGATGATGTTTTCCACATCCTCGCCCACGTAGCCCGCCTCGGTGAGCGTGGTCGCGTCTGCCATGACGAAAGGGACGTCGAGCATCCGCGCGAGCGTCTGCGCGAGCAAGGTTTTGCCCGAGCCGGTCGGGCCGATCAGCAAGATGTTGCTTTTGGCCAGTTCGACATCGTCCTTGCGAGCCTTGTCCTGGTGCCGCAGACGCTTGTAGTGGTTGTAAACCGCCACGGCGAGGATGCGCTTGGCTTTCTCCTGGCCAATCACGTACTGGTCGAGGTTGGCCTTGATCTGGGCGGGCGTGGGAAGGTCGGTCTTCGCGGCGTCTTGCATGGCGCTCGAAGGCAACTCATCACGGATGATTTCATTGCACAGCTCGATGCACTCGTCGCAGATGAACACCGACGGGCCCGCGATGAGCTTTTTGACTTCGTTCTGGCTCTTCCCGCAGAACGAGCAATACAAAGGTTTCGCGGTGCCGTTACCGTCTTTCTTGGCCATTGAGCAGTTTGCCTGGTGGGTTATGTGAATCTCGATGATAGCGAGTCGACCGGACTGGGTCGGGCTCAGAGACTGGGAGGGAGTTGGGCGTGCCTTGGGGCGTCAAAGCGGGCACGACCGACTCCTCTCAGTCTCTCAGGCCCGCTTCGTCAGGATCTGGTCGATCAAGCCATATTCAAGGGCTTCCTGCGGATCGAGGTAGTAGTCGCGCTCGGTGTCGCGCTCGATGCGCTCGAGCGGCTGCCCCGTGCGTTCGGCGAGGATCTTGTTGAGCAACTGCCGCGTCTTGAGGATTTCGCGCGCGGAAATCTCGATTTCCGTCGCCTGCCCCTGAGCGCCGCCCGAGGGCTGGTGAATCATCATGCGCGAATGCGGCAGCGAGTAGCGCTTGCCTTTGGCGCCCGCCGCGAGCAGGAAAGCGCCCATGCTGGCGGCGAAGCCCGTGCACAAGGTCGCGACATCGGGCTTGATGAAGTTCATCGTGTCGTAAATCGCCATGCCCGCCGACACGGAGCCGCCCGGTGAGTTGATGTAGAGCGAAATGTCCTTTTCCGGGTTTTCACTCTCGAGGAACAACAACTGCGCCACCACCAGGTTGGCCGAATGGTCGTCGACCGGCCCGACGAGGAAGATGACCCGTTCCTTCAGAAGACGCGAATAGATGTCGTAGGCGCGCTCGCCCCGCCCCGACTGTTCGATGACCATGGGCACCATGCCCAGACTTTGAATGACCTGATGACTCATGAATACACGCTCCTGGAAATAGCGCAACTTTAACCAAGTTGACGGCGGCCTACGGGCAACGTTGGCAAGCGATGGCTGTGGCATGGCGCTCTGGGCGGTGATATGCAGACAAAGGCCTCTGCACCCTACCGACCTCTTCGCATGTGGCCAACCATACAAAAAGGGCCTGCCGCACGCCAGGCGCGCCTGCAAGCCCCTCCGCGGATTCAGGGAGTCCAGCGACTCCCCGGGAACTCAGCCCTGCTGAGCCATCAGCTCGTCGAAGCCTATGGCTTTCTCCTGAACCTTGGCTTTCGACAGCACGAAGTCGGAGACGTTGTTCTCGATCACCACGGCTTCGACCTCGGCCAGGCGGCGCGGGTCGCTGTAGTACCAACGCACCACCTCTTCCGGACGCTCGTAGCTCGAGGCCAGTTCTTCGACATGCGCGCGCACCTGCTCTGGCGTGGCGTGCAGTTGATTGGCCTTGACCAGTTCGGCCACGACGAGCCCGAGGCGCACCCGCTGCTCGGCCTGCGGACGGAAGATTTCGTCGGGAATGGGCGCCTTGTCCGCGTCCTTGACGCCCCGCTGCTTGAGCTCGGCGCGCGCCCGGTCGGCCAGGCGGTCGATTTCGGCCTTGACACTGGCCTTGGGCAGATCGAGCTCAGCGACGGAGACGACGGCGTCGAGAACAGCCTTCTTGTTGCGCGCCTGGAGGCGGAATTTGACTTCTCGCTCGAGGTTCTTGCGAATGTCGGCGCGCAAACCTTCGACGCTGCCGTCCTCGATGCCGAGCGACTTGGCGAACGCTTCGTTGACTTCGGGCAGGTGTGCGGCCTCGATCTTCTTCACCGTCACGAGGAAGTCAGCCGTCTTGCCAGCCACCTCGGCGCCATGATAGTCGGCCGGGAAATTCAGCGGGAAGGTCTTGCTCTCGCCGACTTTCATGCCGCGAACCGCGTCCTCGAACTCCTTGAGCATCTGGCCGTCGCCGATGATGAACTGAAAGCCTTCGGCACGGCCGCCTTCGAAGGGTTCGCCGTCGATCTTGCCTTCGAAATCGACCGTCACGCGGTCGCCATCCTGGGCGGCGGCGTCGAGCGGACGCTGGGCGAAGGTGCGGCGCTGCTTGCGCAAAATCTCGATGGTGCGGTCGATGGCCTCTTCGGACACGTCCGCCACCACTTTTTCAACCTCGACGGTAGTGAGGTCACCGAGCTTGACCTCGGGGTAGACCTCGAAGACGGCGTCGAAGGCCAGCATTCCTTCGGGCGCCTCTTCCTTCTCGGTAATACTGGGCGCGCCCGCGACGCGCAGGTCGGCCTCCTGCACGGCTTGCGCGAAGGCTTCGCCGACTTTGTCGTTGACGACTTCGTACTGCACCGAATAGCCGTAGCGTTGTGCGACCACACCGACCGGCACCTTGCCCGGGCGGAAGCCATCCATCTTGACGGTTCGAGCGAGCTTTTTGAGACGCGCGTCGACCTCGGACTGAATCTGCTCGATGGGCAGAGTCAAAGTGATCTTGCGTTCCAGCTTGTCGAGGTTTTCAACGGTAACGGCCATGGGATTGCTCTCTGTTTGAATGAAGGAATGTGGTGCGCGGGGGGGGACTCGAACCCCCACACCATTGCTGGCGTCAGGACCTAAACCTGGTGCGTCTACCAATTTCGCCACCCGCGCGGGTCCGAACAAAAGGGTGGTCGACAGCGCGAGCTGGCCAGACCACCCCAAGGAAATCGGCGAAACTTCAAGTTTAACCGGGAACCGCCCCCGCGCTATCCTCCGCCGAGCCGGGCGCGCCGGCGGGCTCGCGCCGCACGCGGAACCACGCCGCATACATGGCGGGCAAGGCCAGCAGTGTGAGCACGGTGGCCACGATCAAGCCGCCCATGATGGCGACCGCCATCGGCCCCCAGAAGACGCTGCGCGAGAGCGGGATCATCGCCAGCACCGCCGCCGCCGCGGTGAGCACGATCGGCCGCAGCCGCCGCACGGCGGATTCGACGATGGCATCCCATGCCGGCACGCCGCGCGCGCGGTCCTGTTCGATCTGGTCGATCAGGATCACCGAGTTGCGCTGGATCATGCCCATGAGTGCAATCACGCCCAGCAGTGCGACAAAGCCAAATGGCCGGTTGAGCGCGAGCAAGGCGCCAGCCACGCCCGCGATGCCCAGCGGCCCGGTGATGAAGACCAGCACCGCACGACTGAAGCTGTGCAGTTGCAGCATGAGCAGGAAGAAGGTCAGGAACAGCATGATGGGCAAGCCCGCCGCAATGGACGACTGGCCTTTGGAGCTTTCCTCGACCGCGCCCGCGACCTCGATGCGGTACCCCCCGGGCCCCTGCGCGGCCCAGCGCTGCTCAATGCGCCGCAATTCGGGCAGCAGTTCGTTGGTGACGGTCGCGCCCTGCAAGCCCTCGGTGGTGTCGCCCTGCACCGTGACGGCGTAGTTGCCGCCCTCGCGCCAAAGCACACCCGGCTCCCAGGTGAAGACCGGCCGCGCAATCTGGGTGAGCGGAATCGATTTGCCCGAGGCGGTGGGCAAATACGCGTTGCCGATCGCGGTGATGGCGTTGCGCTCGTCGAGCGGCTGGCGCAGCACGATGTCGATGAGCTTGTCGCCCTCGCGGTACTGCCCCACGGTGGCGCCCGCCAGCAGCGTGCGCGAGGCCTGGGCAATCGACTGGCTCGAGACGCCGAGCGCGCGCGCGCGGGTCTGGTCGACTTCGAGGCGCAGGGCCTTGACCGACTCGTTCCAGTTGTCGTTGACCCCGCGTAGGTGGGGGCTGGCACGCAGCACCGCTTTGACCTCATCGGCCCGCTCGCGCAGCAGCGTGGGGTCGGCGCCGATGACGCGGAACTGCACCGGATATGGCACCGGCGGCCCGTTGGGCAGCAGCTTCACGCGGCCGCGCACCTCGGGGAATTCCTGGGCCAGCACCGCGGGCAGCGCCTTGCGCAGACGTTCGCGCGTGGGCAGGTCCTTGGGCAGCACAATGAGCTGCGAGACATTGGTCTGCGGAAAGGTCTGGTCGAGCGGCAGGTAGATGCGTGGTATACCCGAACCCACCCACTGGCTCACGGCGGTGACGCCCGGTTCGCCCAGAAGACGTGCCTCGACCCGCTTGGCGACCGCTTCGTTGGCGGCAAACGAAGTGCCCTCGGGGAACCAAAGGTCCACCAGGATTTCCGGCCGCGAGGAATCCGGGAAGAACTGCTGCTGCACCTTGCCCATGCCGACGATGCCAAGCGCAAAGAGCAGGATCGTCGCGCCGATCGTCTTCCAGCGGTGCGTCACGCACCCGTTCACCGCGGCTCGGAAGCGGTTGTAAAAAGGCGAGTCGAAGACCTCGTGGGGTCCGTCGCCGGCAACCGCCCAACCCCCCGCGCCTTCGCCGCTGCCCGCCGCCGCAGCCTTGGGCGGCTGGCGCAGCAGCACCACGCCGAGATAGGGCACGAAATACACCGCGGTCACCCA
>NZ_JAEMQB010000023.1:0-6171 GCF_022759015.1 Tibeticola sp.
CGGGCGGCGGGGTGAGCACGGTTTCGAGCGTGATGCGGTCGCGGCTGACGTAGCCCTTGTCGCGCAGGACCGGGTCGATGAGGTGATAGCGGGTATCCGCCTCGTTCATGCTCCTGCAGCCCCTCCGGATGGCGGGTCCTTGCCTTCGTCCGCGCCCCCGGCGCGCACCCAGTCGTCCACTTCAGACAGCTTGAACTTCCACAGCCGCCCGACGCGGTGCGCTGGCAGCCCCCGGTGCTCGCGCCAGCGATACACGGTGTCCTTGGCCACGCCCAGGTGCTGGGAGACCTGCTCGACGGAAACCCACGGTTCTGTGGACATGGTGTCCGCGATTGCCAATTGGAAGCGCCTCAAGTGGATTAAACCGGATGAAAGTCTAGCAGTGCAAAGATGCGTTCCCAAGCTTGTGCAAGCCGCTGCAACGCGCCACATCCGCGTGCTCTTGCCAAACAGGCTTTCCACGAGGTCGACTGCCAGCACGGCGGTCTGGTTACGCAGGGCGAGCGCCGGGTTGAGTTCGACGATATCGAGCGAGCCGAGCAGGCTGCGGCCGCATGAGCCTTCCGCGCGGTCGCTTTTTCAACCCGGATTGTTCATTAGGACGCACGAAGATGGCGCGGCGGTTTGCGCGTGGATTCGCGCACGGGGGAGGAGCCAATAGCCGAGGCTATTGGCGACGAGCACGGGGGCGAAGACGCCGCAAAGCGACCGCCAGGGCGTGCGTAGGCCCGCAGGGCCGCCTAACGGACAATCTGGGTTCAAGCGTTTTTACCGATAGCCCGGCGTGAAATGCTGCTTCTTTGCTCTTATTTTGGTAGTCACGGCAGCGCATCCCACACCAGCTTGACCCCGGTGAGCGCCATGCCCGCGAGCACGAGGCGGTAGAACAGTGTCGCGTCGATGCGCCGCGCAATCCGCACCCCGGCCCACACGCCCAAGGGCGCGAACGGCAGCAGCACCAGCGCGGTCGAGAGCAAGCGCGCGTCGAACAGGCCCAGCATCGCGTATGGAACCCATTTCGAAAGGTTGATGACGAAAAAGAAGTAAGCCATCGTCCCGGTGAAGCGCACGGGCGAGAGCTTGAGCGGAATGACGTAGGCATTGATCGGCGGCCCGCCCGCATGGGCGATGAAGCTCGTGAAGCCCGAGGTCGCTGCCAACAGCGCACCCACCCAACGCGGCGGCGGGGGCTGCTGCGGCCGCGGCGGGAACAACAGCCGCTGCGCGACGAACACCAGCGTCGCCACGCCCACGATGCCGGCGACCCAACGAGGCGACAGCCCTTGAAACAACATGGCGCCGACGACGATTCCCAAGAGGCCAAACGGCAGCAGAAAGCGCAGCAGCTTTGCGTCGAAGTCTTTGCGGAATACCGCCATGCCCAACAGATCCATGACCAGCAGTACCGGCATCAACATCGCCGCGGCCTCGGGCACGGTCACGACCAGGGCCATCATCGGCACCGCCAGCGAACCAAAGCCCGCGCCAAAGCCGCTCTTGCTGAGGCCCAGCAGCAACACCGCCGGGATGGAGAAGGCGTAGAACACGGGATCAGTGATGGGTTGGAACGGCATCCGAGGGCCTGTCAGCAGGGGGCGGGTTTCTGGAACGCGACGATACACGCGACCGCCCGCTGGCGTCGGCTCGGCCGCGGCGGGCCAGCGGCGACAATCGCACCATGAATCCGAACCTCCAACATTGGGGCGAAGAGCTGCGCCTGCTGGTGGAATGGCTGGCGACGGCGGCGTTTGCGCTCTCGGGCATCCTCGAAGCCGCCCGCAAGCGACTCGACGCGGTGGGCGTGTGCGTGGTGGCTTTCCTCGCGGCCTTTGGCGGCGGGACGCTGCGCGACCTGCTGCTCGACCAGCGACCTTTTTTCTGGGTGGCCCATGTCGAGGTGCTGTGGGCGGTGCTGGCGCTGGCCGTTGCAGCCATGCTGTGGCTGCGCCACCAACATCTGGAACCCACCGAACGCGCGATCCAGTGGCCCGACGCACTGGGCCTGGGGCTGTTCACCGCGGCGGGCACGCACCGCGCACTGCTCGAAGGCATGCCCGCGCTCGTCGCCGTGCTCATGGGCGTGCTGACCGCCGTTTTTGGCGGCGTACTGCGCGACGTGGTCTGCAACGAAATCCCGAACGCCTTCCGCGACCACCGGCCGTATGCCGTGTGCGCGTTCGCCGGCGGCTGGGTCTATGTAGGACTGTGGCGCTTCGATGCGCCCGGCTGGGCCGCCTTGACGGCCTGCGTGCTCGTCACGGCAGGCCTGCGCGGCCTCGCCCTATGGCGCAACTGGCGGCTGCCGCAATGGCAGCCTTGAGGCAAGGCTGATGACGGCCTGAGCTCGGAAAACCGCTCACACCCGCTCGAGCACCACCGCAATCCCCTGCCCCACGCCGATGCACATGGTGCACAGCGCGTAGCGGCCGCCAGTGGCGTGCAAGCGGTTGACCGCCGTCGTCGCCAGCCGCGCGCCGCTCGCCCCCAGCGGGTGACCGAGCGCAATCGCCCCACCCCAAGCATTGACGCGGGCGTCGTCGTCGGCCAGGCCCAACAGGCGCAGCACGGCGAGCCCCTGCGCGGCGAAGGCTTCGTTGAGTTCGATGACGTCGATCTGGTCAAGCGTGAGCCCGGTGAGTGCCAGCACCTTCTGCGTGGCCGGCGCCGGCCCGATGCCCATGATGCGCGGCGGCACACCCGCACAGGCCATGCCGACCACCCGCGCCTTCGGGCTCAGGCCGTACCGGGCCGCCGTGGCTTCGTCGGCCAGCAAGAGCGCGCAGGCGCCGTCGTTGACGCCGCTGGCATTGCCCGCCGTCACCGTGCCATCGGGCCGCACCACCCCCTTGAGTCGGGCCAGCGCCTCGAGGCTGGTTTCCCGCGGATGTTCATCGGTGTCGACCACGACCGCGTCGCCCTTTTTCTGCGGAATCGTCACGGGACAGATTTCGCGCGCCAGGTGCCCGGCTTTTTGCGCTGCGACCGCCTTGAGTTGGCTCGCCAAGGCCATGCGGTCCTGCGCCTCGCGCTCGATGCCAAACTCGGCGGCGACGTTCTCGGCCGTCTCGGGCATCGAGTCGACGCCGTATTTTTCCTTCATCAAGCGGTTCACGAAACGCCAGCCGATGGTGGTGTCGTAAATGGCTGCGGCGCGACTGAACGCCGCTTCGGCCTTGGGCATCACGAAGGGCGCGCGGCTCATGCTCTCCACGCCGCCGGCGATCATCAGGCTGGCTTCGCCCGCGCGGATGGCCCGCGCGGCGGTCCCGAGTGCGTCGAGCCCCGAGCCACACAGGCGGTTGATGGTGGCACCAGGCACCTCGGGCGGCAAGCCCGCGAGCAGGCTGGCCATGCGCGCGACGTTGCGGTTGTCTTCGCCGGCTTGATTGGCGCAGCCGTAGAGCACATCGCTGACGGCCTGCCAGTCGACTTTCGGATTGCGCGCCATCAAGGCCTGGATGGGAATGGCACCGAGATCGTCGGTGCGCACGCTGCTGAGCGCGCCGCCATAGCGGCCGATGGGGGTGCGGATGGCGTCGCAGATGAAGGCAGTGTTCATAAGGTCTCCTCCAGTCGTCAGATGCCGCAACTGTACCCGCGCCACGCCGCAGCCCGACGCTGCGCGACAATCGCAGCCATGCTGATTCAACCCTCCCAGGCCGATGTGCGGCGCTTTTTTTGCGGGGTCTATGCCAAACAACGCTCGGGCGAGCCGATGGAAGCCATTGAGACGCTGGCGGGGCTGTGGATCGATGAACACCCCGAATACCACGCGACGCTCGCCGATGTCGATGCCGCCCTCGCTGCCATGCACGACGCCACCCCCGCGCGCGAGAACCCCTTTTTGCATCTATCCATGCACCTGTCGATCAGCGAACAGTGCAGCATCGACCAGCCGCGCGGCATCCGCCAAGCGGTCGAACTGCTGGCGGCGCGCCGCGGCAGCCTGCATGAAGCGCACCACGAGGTCATGGACTGCCTCGGCCGCATGATCTGGGAAAGCCAACGCGCCGGGCGCATGCCCGACGGCGCAGCCTATGTGGATTGCGTGCAACGGCGTGCCACGGCGGACTAAAGCTGTTTATGCTACGTTTTCAATAGCGCATAACGCCCGGTTCCCGCCGGCGTTCTGGCGTTTTCGTTCGCAAACCCACCGACCGGGCACAAAAAAACCCGCCGCCGCGGGTTTTTTTGCTGGCGCATGCCGATCAGCGGCGGAAGCGCGGCTCGGGCTGGGTCTTGAGTTCGCTGTCGAGCTTGCTGATGTAGCCGGCGAGCGCCTTGAGTTCGCCCAACTCGAACTGCTTGGCAATGCCGCCCATGACGGCGTTGCTCCGACCCCAGGTGGCATGGGTGTCGTCCTTGTAGGACTTGAGCGCCACGTAGAGATAGTCGGCCGGCTGGCCCGCGATCTTGGGATAGCTCGGGTCGATGGGCTTGGAGAGGTTCGCGCCGTGGCAAGATGCGCACGCCCCCTTGGCCAGCAATTCCGCCACCTTCGCGTCGGGCTGAACGCGAGGCTGTTCCGGCGCAATGGGGAACGGAGCGCCATTCTGCGCGTAGAAGGCTGCCAGGTCGGCCATGTCCTGCTCGGTGAGGCTGGCCGCAATGCCGCGCATCGTCGGATTGTGACGCTCGCCCTTTTGGTAAGCGCGCAGCGCAGCCTCGATGTACTTGGCATTCTGGCCCGAAATCATGGGCACGCGGTAGACCTCGGGGAAGGTGGCTTTGTAGCCGACAATCCCGTGGCAGCCGATGCACATTTCGGCTTTCTTCGCGCCGGCTTCGGCGTTGCCGGAAACCTCTTGGGCGTGGGCTGAAAAAGACGTCACGAACGCGACAGAGAGGGCGGCTACCGAAGTCAGCAGAAGGTTCATTTTGCGCGCAGAATCGTTCGAGGTTTGATAAATATCAACGCTGGATTATATCGACCGACTCACGCGCTACGGCATCCGCGTTTTCCACTACGACACCGCTTGCATCCATGAAATTCAAAGGCAGTTCCAACTACGTCGCCACGCAAGACCTCATGCTGGCCGTCAACGCCGCCATCACGCTGAAGCGCCCGCTGCTGGTCAAGGGCGAGCCCGGCACCGGCAAGACCATGCTGGCCGAGGAAGTCGCCGCTGCGCTGAACCTGCCGCTGCTGCAGTGGCACATCAAGAGCACCACCAAGGCCCAGCAAGGGCTCTACGAATACGACGCAGTGAGCCGCCTGCGCGACAGCCAACTCGGCGACGAGCGGGTGAAAGACATCCACAACTACATCGTCAAGGGCGTGCTCTGGCAGGCCTTCGTGTCCGAGCAGCCGGTGGCACTCCTGATCGACGAGATCGACAAAGCCGACATCGAATTCCCGAACGACCTCCTGCGCGAACTCGACCGCATGGAGTTTTACTGTTACGAGACCCGCGAGATGATCCGCGCCCGGCACCGCCCGCTGGTGTTCATCACCTCGAACAACGAAAAAGAGCTGCCCGACGCCTTCCTGCGCCGCTGCTTCTTCCACTACATCAAGTTCCCCGACGCCGACACCATGCGGCAAATCGTCGACGTGCACTTCCCTGGCCTCAAGCGCGAACTGCTCACCGCCGCCATGAAGACCTTCTACGACGTGCGCAACCTGCCCGGCCTGAAGAAAAAACCCTCGACCAGCGAACTGCTCGATTGGCTCAAGCTGCTGGTGGCCGAGGACATTCCGACCGAAGCCCTGCACAGCGCCGACGGCAAGGTCAGCGTGCCGCCGCTGGTGGGCGCTTTGCTCAAGAACGAGCAGGACGTCACGCTGTTCGAGAAACTCGTGTTCATGAACCAGAGGAACCGATGAACGAGGGCACGAAGCGCTGGGTCGAGCCGGTGGTGCTGTGCGACCGCGGCATCCGCCTCGAGCCGCTCGAGCGGGCGCACGAAGCGGGTTTGCGCGCGGCCGCGGCCGACGGCGCGCTGTGGAACTTGCGCGTCACTTCGGTGCCAGAGCCCGAGCAGACCGCTGCCTACATCGAAACCGCCCTCGCCCAGCGCGCCGAAGGCAGCCGCCTTGCCTTCGCGGTGGTGGACGAGGCCAGCGGCCAGGTGCTCGGCAGCACAAGTTACCACGACATCCTGCCGGCCGTGAAGCGGCTGGAAATCGGCTGGACCTGGTACGCGCAGCGGGTGCAGCGCACCCATGTC
>NZ_JAEMQB010000121.1:0-37846 GCF_022759015.1 Tibeticola sp.
AGGGCTCAATCGCCCGCAGGCGTTTCCAAAATTTCCAAAATCTGTTCAATTTCGACCGGGCTCAAAAGCCGCCGCGGAATCAGCTCGCCGCCGCGAACCTCACCCGTGCCCAGCAACGCGCGCGGGTGGCTCCCGTAGACCGCCACCAAGGGCGCGTCCGGCCACACCCCCCGCCGACGCATCCCGCTCAGAAAACGCCCCGCATCCTCGCTGGAAAGCACGACCGGGGGACAGCCTGAGAGCAGATCCTCCACCGGCCGAAGCAAGCCCAGCCGCTCGTCTTCCGCGCAGGTCTCGATCTGCTCCAGGGTCAACGCTGCTTCGAGGGTAAATGGGCCCGTGGCCACCCGCCGCAGCGCCGTCAGGTGGGCGCCACAGCCGAGCGCCTCGCCGATGTCCTCGGCCAAGGTACGGATGTAGGTTCCCTTGCTGCATTTGACTCTGATTTCTATAGCATCAAAGCCTTGATTTGCGCCGGCGTCCAGCCATTCAAGCTCAAAAATCGTGACCGGACGTGCCTCGCGCTCGACGGCGACTCCCTCGCGGGCATATTCATACAGCGCCCGCCCATCGTGCTTGAGCGCGCTGTGCATCGGCGGCACCTGCAGAATCGGCCCCGTAAACTGGGCAAGAACGCGGTGGATGTCATCGGCATCGTGCACGATCGGGCGCACGCGAACGACTTCGCCTTCCGCGTCTCCGGTCGTCGTCTGGACCCCAAAGCGCAAGCGCGCGTGATAAGTCTTGTCGGCATCGAGATGAAGCTGGCTGAACTTCGTTGCCGCGCCGAAACACACCGGCAGCACCCCGGAAGCCAGCGGATCCAAGGTGCCGGTATGGCCCGCCTTCTCGGCCCGAAGCAGCCACTTCACCCGCTGCAGCGCATCATTGCTCGACAGGCCCAGCGGCTTGTCGAGCAGCAGCACCCCATGCACCGGGCGCCGCGGCACCCGAGTGCGCGAACGCGGCATGTGTTACCCCTCGTCCTTCGCACGCGAAGCAACGGCCTTGGAAATCAACGCGTTCATGTCGGCCGCGCGCTCCGGTGTGCGGTCGTACACGAAATGCAGCGTGGGCACCGTGTGGATGTGCAGCCGCTTGAAGAGCAAGGAACGCAGATAGCCAGCCGCCGCGTTGAGCCCTTCGGCGCTCGCTTCGGCGTCGCCGGTCAGCACGCTGAAGTACACCTTGGCATGGGCGTAATCGGGCGTCACTTCCACCGATTGGATGGTGACAAAGCCCACCCGCGGATCCTTGACTTCGCGCGGAATCAGCTCGGCCAGATCCCGCTGGATCTGGTCGGCCACGCGATAGCCTCGATTGGGGGTGGTGGACTTCTTTTTCATCTCAAAACCAGCGACAGGCGCCAATCACAGCGTCCGAGCGACTTCCTTGACATCGAAGAACTCGAGCTGGTCGCCTTCCTTGATGTCGTTGTAGTTCTTCAGCTTGATCCCGCACTCGAAGCCCTCGCGAACCTCGCGCACATCGTCCTTGAGGCGCTTGAGCGACTCGATCTCGCCGGTATAGATCACCACGTTGTCGCGCAGCAGGCGGAAGTGGGCATTGCGATGCACCATGCCCGACGTGACCAGACAGCCCGCCACCGTGCCGATCTTCGAGGCCACGAAAACCGTGCGGATCTCTGCCGTCCCGATCACCTCTTCACGACGCTCCGGCGCCAGCATGCCCGACATCGCCACCTTCAAATCGTCGACGGCGTCGTAAATGATGCTGTAGTAACGAATCTCGACGCCGCTGTTTTCGGCGAGCTTGCGGGCGTTGGCATCGGCGCGGGTATTGAAACCAATGATGATCGCCTTCGATGCAATCGCCAGGTTCACGTCCGACTCGCTGATGCCGCCCACACCCGCGTACACGAGCTGAATCTTCACCTCGTCGGTCGAGAGCTTCAACAGAGCCTGGGACAGCGCCTCTTGCGAGCCCTGAACATCCGCCTTGATGATGATCGGAAGCGTCTTGACCTCGCCCGCCGCCATGTTCGCAAACATGTTTTCGAGCTTCGCGGCCTGCTGCTGTGCCAGCTTGGTGTTGCGGAACTTCCCGGCGCGATAGGTGGCGATTTCGCGCGCCCGGCGTTCGTCGGACATGACGATGAACTCGTCGCCTGCCTGCGGCACCTCGGTCAAGCCCTGCACCTCGGCCGGAATCGACGGCCCCGCGGACTTGATCGGCTTGCCATTCTCATCGAGCATGGCACGCACCCGTCCATAGGTCTGCCCAGCCAGAACCACATCCCCGACCTTGAGCGTGCCGGACTGCACCAGCACGGTCGCCAGGGGGCCGCGGCCTTTGTCGAGACGCGCTTCGATCACGAGGCCCTTGGCCATCGCATCGACCGGCGCCTTGAGCTCGAGGACTTCGGCCTGCAACAGCACCTGTTCGAGCAATTCATCGATGCCCTGGCCGGTCTTGGCCGACACGGGTACGAACGGCGAGTCGCCCCCAAACTCTTCGGGCACGACCTCTTCCACGACCAGCTCGTTCTTGACCCGCTCGGGGTTCGCGTCGGGCTTATCGATCTTGTTGATCGCCACCACGATGGGCACGCCGGCCGCTTTCGCGTGCTTGATCGCCTCACGGGTTTGCGGCATGACGCCGTCGTCCGCTGCGACGACCAGAATCACGATGTCGGTCGCCTTTGCCCCGCGAGCCCGCATGGCCGTGAAAGCCTCGTGACCCGGCGTATCCAGGAAGGTGATCACCCCACGCGGCGTCTCGACGTGATACGCGCCAATGTGCTGCGTGATCCCCCCGGCCTCGCCGGCCGCCACTTTGGAGCGGCGGATGTAGTCCAGCAAAGACGTCTTGCCGTGGTCGACGTGCCCCATCACGGTCACCACCGGTGGGCGCGGCAAGGCCTCGGCCTGCTGCTGTGCGCCCTCCTCGTCGATGAATGCTTCCGGGTCATCGAGCGCCGCAACGACCGCCTTGTGGCCCATCTCCTCGACCACGATCATGGCCGTGTCCTGGTCCAGCGGCTGGTTGATGGTGGCCATCTGGCCGAGCTTCATCAACTGCTTGATGACCTCCGACGCCTTCACCGACATCTTGTGCGCCAGCTCGGCGACGGTGATCGTCTCGGGCACATGAACCTCGAGCACCCGTTGCTCGCTGGTCTGCATCGAGGCATTCGAACCATCCTGACGGTCGCGCTCGCCGCGCCGACCGCCGCCCTTGGGGCCGCCGCGCCAACTGCCACGACCGACACCCCCGGAAGTGTCGCCTCGCGTGGGCAAGGCCTTCTTCTTGCCAGGCTCTCCGGCCCAGCTCGACGAAAGCTTGGCCGATTTCACCTCTTTGTTCGCACCACCACCGGCAGGTGCTGCACCCGTACGGGCCGCGGTCGCGCCTGCAGCGGCGGCCGGCTTGTGCAGAGTGCCCTTGAGCCCCGCATCAGCTGCTTTGGCCGCCGGCTTGGTCTCTTCGGGCTTTTTGGCGACCAGAACCTTCTTCGGGGCGTTCATCATGGCCCGAATGGCCTCGGCCTCCGCCAAGGCCTTGGCACGCCGCTCATTGAGCTCGCGCAGGCGCGCCGCTTCCTCTTCGGCGCGGGCCGCCGCTTCGGCTGCGGCCTTGGCCTGAGCCTCGGCGCGCGCCGCCGCCTCCGCCTTGGCGCGGTCTTCCTGTTCACGAACCTGATCGTTGTCCGGTTTCGAGGCCGAGGCGGCTTTCGCCTGGGCTGCCGCTTCGGCAGCCGCTTGCCGAGCCGCCTCGCGTTCGGCCTCGGCGGCGCGCTCACGTGCCTCCTGCTCTTCACGCTGGCGGCGTCGCTCCGCGAGCTCCTCCTCCTGGCGACGCATCAGCTCCGCCTGCTGGCGGGCTTCCTGTTCGCGGCGCGCCAGCTCGGCGTCGTCGGCCTCGGGCGCCACAGCGGAGACGGGCTCTGGCGCGGGGGCGGGCGCAGACGCGGGTGCTGCAAGCTCCTCGTCACGCTTGACGAACGTGCGCTTCTTGCGAACCTCGACCTGGATGGTGCGGGCGCGACCGCTGGCGTCCGCCTGCTTGATTTCGCTGGTGGATCGCTTGGTCAGCGTGATCTTCTTGCGCTCGCCGGCGGTGCCATGGACGGACTGCAGGTAACCCAGCAGCTTGACCTTGTCCGCTTCCGTGAGCGCATCCGAAGCCGATTGTTTGGACACACCGGCCGCACGCAACTGCTCGAGCAGCGTTTCGGTCGATTTCTTGAGTTCAGCAGCGAACTCGGCAACGGTGGTACTGGACATAAGTGTTTCTTGCCTCCTTGACCATTACGCCTGGCCCGCGAACCAGTGTTCGCGCGCCTTCATGATCAATGCCTTGGCTTCGTCTTCCGACTGACCGGTGATCGCCATGAGTTCATCGACCGCCAGGTCGGCGAGCTCATCGCGGGTATGAATGCCATGCGTCGCGAGCTTGGCAATGAGTTCCGGCGTCAGCCCTTCGAGCGTACGCAGATCCTGCGAGACATCTTCGACGCTTTCCTCGCGGGCGATCTCCATCGTCAGCAGCGCATCCTTGGCGCGGGCTCGGAGCTCGTTGACCGTCTCCTCGTCGAAGCTCTCGATCTCGAGCATCTCCTGCAGCGGCACGTACGCGATTTCCTCGAGGCTCGAAAAGCCCTCCTCGATCAGGATGTCGGCAATCTCCTGGTCCACGTCGAGCTTTTCCATGAACAGCTGCCGCAGCGCCGCGGCTTCTTCCGCGTGCTTTTGCGCCGACTCCGCCGCATCCATGATGTTGATCTTCCAACCAGTCAACTCGGAAGCCAACCGCACGTTCTGCCCGCCGCGGCCAATCGCGATCGCCAGGTTTTCCTCATCGACCACCACATCCATCGCATGGCGTTCCTCGTCGACCACGATCGACTGCACGTTGGCCGGTGCCAGCGCACCAATCACGAACTGGGCAGGGTCCTCGCTCCAGAGGACGATGTCGACGCGCTCGCCAGCCAGTTCCTGCGTCACCGCGTTCACCCGCGAACCCCGAACCCCCACGCAGGTGCCGATCGGGTCGATGCGCTTGTCGTGGCTCAACACCGCGATCTTGGCGCGGCTTCCCGGATCACGTGCACACGATTTGATCTCCAGCAGCCCTTGCTCGATCTCGGGCACTTCCTGCCGGAACAGTTCGATCATGAATTCGGGCGCCGTGCGCGACAGCAAAATCGGCGCGCCGCGCAGGCTCAGATCGACCTCCATGATCATCGCGCGCACCCGGTCACCGACGCGGAGATTCTCTTTGGGGATCATTTCGCTGCGCTTGAGCCGGCCTTCCACGCGCCCGGACTCGACGATCGCGTCGCCCTTGTCCATACGCTTGATGACGCCGTTGAAGATCTTTTCGCCGCGGCTCATGAAGTCGTTGAGCAGCATTTCCCGCTCGGCGTCGCGGATCTTCTGAAGAATGACCTGTTTGGCGGCCATCGCCCCGATTCGGCCGATCGGAACCGAGGGGATCGACTCCTCGATGTAGTCACCGACCTCGACACCGGGCACGCGCTCGCGCGCATCCATCAACAACTCTTCGGCGTCGGGATTCTGCAAGCCTGCATCGTCTGGGACGACCAGCCAGCGGCGGAACGTCTCGTATTCGCCCGTGTCGCGGTTGATCGACACCCGAATGTCCACATCGCCCGGATAAAGCTTCTTCGTCGCCTGCGCCAGAGCCGCCTCGACCGCCGCAAAAACGACATCGCGCTCGACGTTCTTCTCGCGCGAGATGGCATCAATCAACATCAACATTTCGCGATTCATGGCATGCCTCTTTCTAGCTCCATCCAGCCGTATCAATCTGAATCATCCGCCGCGAGCGGCCGACGACCATCCAAAACATCACTTTTAGTTGGGGGCAGCTCCGCGGGTTTCGACCCACGCCCCTTGAAATCCACCACCGGAGCGAGTCGGGCCTCGCGAAGCTCGTCAAGCGCAAACTCCAAAGCCTGCAGTGTCACCGGGCGGCGACGCTTGCTGACCTTGGCACCGGGCTTGACCGCGGGCTCGTCACTCCAGACGATGCGCCAACGATCCGGTGCTGCTTCCGGCCCATCGACACGCTCCAGAACGCCCCGAAACTTCTTTCGACCCGCGCCGAGCCCCGCGACGCCAGCGGCTTCTTTGCCGATCGGCGCCTTGAGCACGACATCGACCAGCGAACCCTGGTAGCGTTCAAAATCGCCCTTGCCCCGCAAGGGCCGATCGATCCCCGGAGAGGACACTTCGAGCCGCCGATAATCGACCCCCTCGACCTCGAGCGCGAACTGAAGCTGCCGCGTCACCCGCTCGCAGTCCTCGACCGTGATGAACTGCGGCTCAGCAGCGCCAGGAGCCCATGGCCAGTCGATCGTGATGCGCAACAACCCCCCAGCGGAGCGTTCAATCTCCACAAGCTCGTACCCGAGTCCGGTGACAACCTGCTGGACGACGTTTTGTAAAACCACGGGGCGGTAAGGCGCTGCTCGACTGGAAATGTAGGGAAAAATCAGCTCGACCAAAAAAAACGGGCGGTCAGTACCCGCCCGTATGGTCGTGAGCCGCTGATTATATAGCATCAGCGAGCACCAAGCCTCCCCAGTTTGTCCGCCTCACCGGCGCGCAGCGCCTGAGCCTGCAGTGCCGTGGCCAGCCACATCGCGCCCCAGGCCAGCCGGCAGAGCCCCATGCGACAATTCCGATCGTTTTGCATCACTTCCCTCGGAGACTACGTTCATGAGTGCTTCCCCCGGCTTTCTGGCTGGCAAAAAGCTGCTGATCACCGGCTTGATCTCGAATCGGTCGATCGCCTACGGCATCGCCCGCGCTTGCCACGCGCAAGGCGCGGAACTCGCGTTCAGCTATGTCGGCGAGCGCTTCAAAGACCGCATCACCGAATTCGCCGCCGAATTCGGCTCTCGGCTCGTCTTCGAATGCGACGTCTCGAGCGATGAACAGATCGAAGCGCTGTTCCAGCAACTCGGTGCCGCATGGGGCCGCTTTCATGGTTTCGTGCACAGCATCGGTTTTGCACCCCGCGAAGCCATCTCGGGCGACTTTCTCGATGGCCTGACCCGCGAGAACTACCGCATCGCCCACGAAATCAGCGCCTACAGCTTTCCGGCAATGGCCAAAGCTGCCTTGCCCTACCTCGAATCCAATGCGTCCTTACTGACGATGACCTATCTCGGTTCGGAGCGCACGGTTCCCCACTACAACACGATGGGCCTGGCAAAAGCCTCCCTCGAAGCCTCGGTTCGCTACCTGGCCGAATCCCTGGGCCCGCGAGGCATCCGGGTCAACGGTGTCAGCGCCGGCCCCATCAAAACGCTGGCGGCCAGCGGCATCAAAGACTTCGGCAAGCTGCTGGCCGTTTCGGCCGCTGCTGCGCCCTTGCGTCGCAACGTGACGATCGAAGAGGTCGGCAACGTCGCGGCCTTTCTGCTGAGCGACCTCGCCAGCGGCGTCACCGCTGAGATCACCTATGTCGACGGCGGTTACAACCAGACGGCCGGCGTGTCAAAGGAAATCGTCGACGCACTGAGCCAGTAAGCTTGCTCCGGACCTGACCGATGAATGGCATGGCCGTCCGGGGGTGCCCCATGGATCGGGCACCCTCCAGGACCCTCAGCCATCGAAGGCCAGCCACCCCAGATCAGCGGACACAATCGGCGTAGTACCGACGCACCCCGTCCTTGCCGACCTCTTCCACAAGGCCATGGATATCGGTTTCGAAGCCCGGGCACTGCGTGTTGAATTCCCTTGAAAACTTGAGGTAGTCGACGATCCGCCGGTTGAACACCTCGCCCGGAATCAGCAACGGAATCCCCGGTGGGTAAGGCGTCACCAGCCCCACGGTGATTCGCCCTTCGAGGGCGTCGATCGGCACCCGCTCGGTTTTTCGCCGAGCGATATGGGCATAGGCCTCGGCCGGCGTCATCGCCGGCTGCAGATCGCTCAGATACATCTCGGTCGTCAGCCGAGCAATGTCGTATTTCGCATAGAGTTCGTGGATCTGCTGACACAGATCGCGCAGGCCCATGCGTTCGTATTGCGGGAACTTGTGGCAGAACTCCGGCATGATCCGGCCCATGGGCTGGTTCTTGGCGTAGTCGTCCTTGAACTGCTGCAGTGCGGTCAACATGCTGTTCCATCGGCCCTTCGTGATGCCGATGGTGAACATGATGAAGAAGCTGTAGAGCCCGGTCTTTTCGACCACCACCCCGTGCTCGGCCAAGAACTTCGTCACGATGCTGGCGGGAATGCCGGTTTTCGCAAAGCGGCCATTCAAATCCAGGCCTGGCGTGACGATGGTCGATTTGATCGGGTCCAGCATGTTGAACCCATCGGCGATCTCGCCAAAACCATGCCAGCGGGCGCCCTTGCGGCCCTTGGCATCGCTGCGCAGCACCCAGTCTTGCGCGCGGCCTATCCCCTCCTCGGCGAGCTTGTCCGGGCCCCAGACCTTGAACCACCAGTCCTCGCCATATTCCATGTCGACCTTGCGCATGGCGCGACGGAAATCGAGCGCCTCGGCGATGCTCTCCTCGACCAGTGCCGTTCCACCGGGCGGCTCCATCATGGCGGCGGCAACGTCGCAGCTGGCAATGATGCTGTACTGCGGCGAAGTCGAGGTGTGCATCAGGTACGCTTCGTTGAACAGAGCGCGGTCGAGCTCCACGTTCTCCGAGTTCTGCACCAGCACATGGCTCGCCTGACTGATCCCGGCCAAAAGCTTGTGAACCGACTGAGTGGAATAGACCACGGCGTGCTTGGGGCGGCGCCGCTTCTTTCCCATCGCGTGAAACGTCCCATAAAACGGGTGAAAGGCGGCGTGGGGCAGCCAGGCTTCATCGAAATGCAGGTTGTCGACGTAGCCGTCGAGCAGTTCCTTGATGGTTTCCGTGTTGTAGAGCACGCCGTCGTAGGTGGACTGCGTCACCGTCATGATCCGTGGCCGCACCGTCTCCGCATCCATGTGACGAAGCAAAGGGTTGGCCCGAATCTTCGCTTTGATGGCTTCGGGGGTGAACTCGCTTTGCGGAATCGGGCCGATGATGCCGTAGTGATTGCGCGTCGGCTTTAAAAACACCGGGATGGCCCCGGTCATGATGATCGCGTGCAGAACCGACTTGTGGCAGTTCCGGTCGACCACCACGACATCCCCGGGGGCCACCGCATGGTGCCAGACCATCTTGTTGCTGGTGCTCGTCCCGTTGGTCACGAAGAAGCAGTGATCCGCGTTGAAGATGCGCGCGGCGTTGCGCTCACTTTCACCAATCGCTCCGTCGTGGTCGAGCAACTGGCCCAGTTCCTCGACCGCATTGCACACGTCGGCCCGAAGCATGTTCTCACCGTAAAACTGGTGATACATCTGGCCCAACGGACTTTTGAGGAACGCCACGCCGCCCGAGTGACCCGGGCAATGCCAGGAATACGACCCGTCCTCGGCGTAATCGAGCAAAGCCTTGAAAAACGGCGGTTGCAGCCCTTCCAGATAAGACTTGGCTTCGCGAATGATGTGCCGAGCGACGAACTCCGGTGTGTCCTCGAACATATGGATGAAGCCGTGGAGCTCGCGCAGAATGTCATTTGGGAGATGCCGGCTGGTCTTCGTCTCGCCGTAGATGTAGATCGGCACGTCTGCGTTCTTGCGCCGCACCTCCTGGATGAAGGCGCGAAGACTCAGGACCACCGGGTCGAGGTCCGGGCCCTCCGAAAATTCTTCGTCGTCGATCGAGAGAATGAAGGCGCTGGCGCGGCTTTGCTGCTGGGCAAACTGGCTCAGGTCGCCATAGCTCGTAACCCCGAGCACGTCGAAGCCCTCGTGCTCGATGGCCTGGGCGAGCGCACGAATACTGAGGCCGGACGTGTTCTCCGAACGGTAGTCTTCGTCGATGATGACGATCGGGAAGCGAAACTTCATGGTGGGCTCCGGCCCCGCAGGGCGTGAGAAAAGGAGAGAGCGACGCGCGAGAGCGCGATGAAACAGGCGCGAAGTGTAAGGAATTCGTGCGACCTGCCGTTTGCGTTTACAAGCCAATGCCGCAGAATCCCGACAACTTTTCCAAAAGGGACACATCCATGGCGCAATCGACCGTGTGGTGGCTGATGGCCGGCTCGGCCGTGGTGATGGAACTGCTCACCGGCACTTTCTACCTGCTCATGCTGGCCCTGGGCCTGGCCGCCGGGGCCCTGGCCGCCCACGCTGGGGCAGGCACCACGGGGCAACTGGTCGCTGCCGCGCTCGTGGGCAGCGGCGCCGTGGTCGGCTGGTATCTGCGCGACCGGCGCCATGCGGGCGATCCGTCGCCACGCGGCCTGCGCAGCGTCAACCTCGACATCGGCGAAATCGTCCATATCGACGCCTGGAATCCCGACGGCAGCGCCCAGGTCCGCTACCGCGGGGCCAACTGGACCGCTCAACGACGTGGCGACCTCCCCGCCACTACCGGCCCGCACCGCGTGGTCGAACTCGTCGGCAACCGGTTGCTGGTCGAGCCGGTGGCCTCACCCGCCGCGTCGACAACAGACCATTGACGTCATCGAAAGCCTGGCCATGACTCTTGCCATCGTTCTCTTCGTCATTGCGGTGATCTTCATCTACCGCGCCATTCAGGTCGTGCCGCAGCAGAACGCCTGGGTGGTCGAGCGCCTGGGCAAATACCACCGCACCCTGCCGCCGGGACCGAACTTCATCCTGCCGTTCATCGACAAAGTGGCCTACAAACACAGCCTCAAAGAAATCCCGCTCGACGTGCCCAGCCAGGTCTGCATCACGCGCGACAACACCCAACTCCAGGTCGACGGCATTCTGTACTTCCAGGTCACGGACCCGATGCGCGCGAGCTATGGCTCATCCAACTACATCATGGCGGTGACGCAACTCGCCCAAACCTCCCTGCGCAGCGTCATCGGCAAGCTCGAACTCGACAAGACCTTTGAGGAGCGCGACATGATCAACGCGCAGGTCGTGTCCGCCATCGACGAGGCTGCGCTCAACTGGGGCGTCAAGGTGCTGCGCTACGAGATCAAGGACCTCACCCCGCCGAAGGAAATCTTGCACGCCATGCAGCAACAGATCACGGCCGAGCGTGAGAAGCGAGCCCTGATCGCCGCCTCTGAAGGCCGCCGCCAGGAGCAAATCAACATCGCCACCGGCGAACGCGAAGCCTTCATTGCGCGTTCCGAGGGCGAGAAGCAAGCCGTGATCAACAAAGCCCAGGGCGAGGCCGCCTCCATCAGCGCCGTGGCCGAGGCTACCGCGGGCGCCATCGAGCGCATCGCCGCAGCCATCCGCCAGCCCGGCGGCGAGCAGGCCGTGCAACTCAAGGTGGCCGAGAAAGCCGTCGAGGCCTACAGCCGCGTCGCCGCGGACGCCACGACCACGCTCGTCGTGCCCGGCAACATGAGCGAGGTCTCCACCTTGATCGCCTCGGCCATGAAGATGGTGGAATCCACGCGCACACCGGTCTGAGTCGTGGTGGCTTTTGATTGGGGGCGCCACGGACGCGGCATGACCGAAAAGCGTGTGCACGCTGATACAATACGCCGCTTCGGAGCGGTGGATGAGTGGTTTAAGTCGCACGCCTGGAAAGCGTGTGTGGGTGAATAGCCCACCGCGGGTTCGAATCCCGCCTGCTCCGCCAAAACAGTCAAGCCCGGGCCGCGTCGCGCACCCGGGCTTTTTCATGCCAGCGCAGCGGCCATTTCGACGGCACTGGCGCCTTGACAGCGCTTGCGCAAGTACGCCAGCGCCTCCTCGACCTGGTCGACGAGGATGAGGCACAAGTCACCCATCTGCAAGCCACTCAAGGCGCGATCGATGGCGTTGAATTCGCCTCGGATTTCCTCGACCTGGCGCGTCCGCGGTGCCCCTGCCAGACCCTCGCGCAGCAAGCGAAGGACTTCACCATCGGCTCGCCCCCTCTGGCAGGCGTCTTGATACAGGATGGCTTCGTCGAAAGCCCGTCCGAGGATGCGCGTCTGATCGCGAATGTCTTCGTCGCGTCGATCGCCTGCGCCGGAGATGACGACCACGCGGCGCGTCGCGGGGATGGCTTCCACCGCTTTGACGAGCGCGTTCATGGCATCCGGGTTGTGACCGTAGTCCGCGATCAAGGTGGCACCGTGATAGTCCAGGATGTTGAACCGACCCGGGGCGTTTTCCGTGTCGCTGGTGAAGCTTGCCAATCCCGCCCGTATGTCCTCCCAGTGCAGACCGGCGCCCCAGGCCGCAGCGATGGCTGCCATGGCGTTTTCGATCTGGAACGGAATCGTGCCTTGCCGAGTCAGCGGGACTTGCTTCAAGGGGATGCTCTCCCGCCATGCGCCCTCGGTCGCGACGATGGAACCGTCGTCGACATAAACACAGCGCAGCCCTTGCGCCCGATGTGTGGCCAAAACCGGGTGGTTGCGGTCCAACGAGAAAAAGATGACCGGCGCTGGGCTGGCCGCGGCCATGCGGGCCACATTCGGATCGGTGGCATTGAGCACGGCATAGCCGCCGGGTTCCACATTCTGAACGATCACCCGCTTCAAAACGGCGAGGTCCTCGACGGTACTGATGTAGTTGAGTCCTAGGTGGTCGCCACTGCCGATGTTGGTGACCACGGCGACGCGGCACAGGTCGAAACCCAGCCCCTCGCGTAGAAGCCCGCCTCGCGCCGTCTCGAATACAGCGGCCTCGACATCGGGATGCATCAGCACGTTGCGCGCACTCTTGGGGCCCGAGCAGTCGCCGGAATCGATTTGTCGCCCGTCGACATAAACCCCGTCGGTATTGGTCATACCGACGCACAAGCCGCTGGCTTTGAAAAGGTGCGCGATCAGTCGCGCCGTCGTCGTCTTGCCGTTCGTTCCCGTGACCGCCACGACAGGAATACGGCCGTTTTCCCCCGGCGGGTACAGAAAATCGACGATCGCCTCACCCACCGCGCGACCATGGCCGAACGACGGGGTCAAGTGCATCCGCAGCCCCGGAGCGGCGTTGACCTCGACGATGCCTCCGCCTTGCGCCTCGAGCGGCTTGACCACCGACTCGCACACCACATCGACGCCACAAATATCGAGCCCGACCATCCGCGCCGCGGTGACGGCACGCTCGGCCACCGCCGGGTGCACGTCGTCGGTCACGTCCGTGGCCGTGCCCCCCGTCGAGAGATTGGCGTTGTTGCGCAAGATCACGCGACGCCCTTTTTCGGGGATGGACTCTGGCGTGAGTCCTTGCAAGGCAAGCCGCGCCTTCGCGATTTCATCCAGGCGAATGCGGGTCAGCGAGGTGGCGTGGCCCTCGCCGCGTCGTGGGTCTGCATTGACCTGCTCGACCAATTCGGCGACGGTGTGCTGGCCATCCCCCACGACCTGCGGCGGATCGCGCCGAGCCGCAGCAACCAAGCGATTGCCGACGACCAGGAGCCGGTAGTCGCTGCCGGACAAAAACTTCTCGACCATGACCGTGCCATGCTCCTCGGCGGCGCGGTAGGCGATTTCCAGATGCTCGCGCGTGGTCACGTTGACCGTGACACCCTTGCCTTGATTGCCGTCCTGCGGCTTGACCACCACCGGCAGGCCAATCTTCTGTGCAACCACCCAGGCTTCTTCGAGGCTTTCGACCGGATAGCCCTCGGGAACCGGCACCCCCGCAGCCGACATGAGCCGCTTGCAGAGGTCTTTGTCTTGCGCGATCGACTCGGCCACCGCGCTCGTGGAATCAACTTCCGCGGCCCAAATCCGACGCTGCTTGCAGCCCCAGCCGAACTGCACCAAGGAGCCCGAGGTGAGACGACGGTAGGGAATGCCCCGCGCCACCGCTGCGGCGATGATCGAGCCCGTCGAGGGGCCAGGTCGAATATCCTCGTCCAAGGCCCGAAGCGCCGCGATCCGGCCCTCGAGATCGAAGGCTGCATCGCCCGCGAGGATGGCACGGATCAGATCGACGGCATCGGCGAATGCCTGACGACCGACCGGCTCCTCGGTGTACTCGACCACGACCTGATAGGTCTGCGGCTCGACGGTGGGCGTGGTGCGGCTGAATGTCACCGGACATCCGGCTTCGGTTTGAAACGCGAACGCGGTCAATTCGAGCAGATGCGCGAGTGAGGCCCGACCGACGGGGACACGCAAGGCGCCGATCGCCGGGAATCGCTCCCGCAGCCGGGCTTCGAAGCCCGGCATCCGCTGCAAATCATCTTCATCCTCGGTGCAGCGAACGATCGCCTCGAGCGCCGTGCGCCGGGTCCACAGATTGGGGCCGCGCAGGGCGCGGATACGCGTGATTTCCATGTTTGATGCGCTCCAGGAGGGGGCTTTCCGGATGGTTCAGTACGTAAAGGTCGCGACGCCCGCGCGGATCAACTCGGTCGGTATGCCCGCAGCCCAGGCTGCGGTCACGCCGGCGAGTAGTCCTTGAATGGAACCCTCTTCCGCGACCCGGTCGTTTTGCGCAAGCCATGCCGCCAAGTTGGGCCCGAGCTCTTCACTCGCGCCGTCGATCCAGCGAACCACGCCCTCGTGCAGCACCGCGGCGCGCCCGCCCTCCCGGACGTGCTGCTCGAGTGCCGGTGGCCGGCCGGCTGCGGTCTGGGTCCCGTACAGAATGACGGCTCCATCGCAGAATTCGCCAAGACCCACGACCCGTTCATCATCGGCGTTGAGGACCCCAAAGCCGTCACGCATCACGACGTCCATTTGCGTGCGCAGCACCCGAACCATCTGCTCGGGCGCGTGTATGTCGTGGTGGGCCAGCGCCGCCCAACCGTCCATATCCGTGACGACACCCACATCACAGCGGTCATAGGGCAAGCCATGGTCGAGGATCAACTCGGGCGGGCTGGAGAACACGGCCAGATCGGTATCCCGACTCATCAGCAGCCGTTGCGCCGCCTCCCAATCATCCCGAGCCACGAGGCCGACGGGGCGGCCAGCGATGTAGCACCCTTTGGGAGTTGCCGAAGCCACACGATGACCGGCAAGCTGGAACAGCCAACCGGCCAACCGCGCGGCGAGATCACCGTGGCGGGTGCCGGAGAATCCAACGATGGGAATTCGGCCCGGATGACTGCCCTCGGCATCCGAGAACAGATGCTCGACGATGGCTTGGCCCACGGGGCGGGGTTTGCCGATGGCGGGCTTGAGATGCATCAGCAGGCCCGGACCGGCGTTGACTTCGACAATCGCGCCGCCTTGGGCCTCGAGGGGTCGCCCGACGTCCTCGCAAACCAGATCGACGCCCGCGATATCGAGCCCGACCGCACGGGCCGCCAGGCCCGCTTGAAAGGCGACCTCCGGGTGAACCTCGTCGGTGCAGTCGATGGCCACGTTGCCGTTGCGTTGAACCAGCACACGACGTCCGGCCTCCACGACGCTGTCGGGCTGTAAGCCCTGTCGCTGGAGATCGAGCCGGATCACGTCGTCTTCGGACAGATCGAGCCGGTTGAGCGGATGCGCCTCGGTAGTGCCCCGGCGGGGGTCGGAGTTGATCTGCAAATCGATCAATTCGCGCACGGTGTGCACGCCGTCGCCGACGATCCAGGCACTTTCGCCCCTTGCGGCCGCGACGAGCCGGCCCCCGACCACCAGCAGCCGATGTTCATCGCCTGGAATGCAGCGCTCCACCAGCACCTCGCGCCCGTGCTTGCGTGCGAGCTCGAAAGCGGCGCGAACGTCCTCTTCACGGTTCAAATCGAGCGTGACACCGCGCCCATGATTGCCGTCGCCCGGCTTGACTGCCACGGGCAAGCCCAGATCCTGGGCGACTTCCCAGGCTTCGTCTGCACTCGCAACCACCTGCCCCTGCGGGACGGGAACGCCACAGGCGCGAAGCAGCGTTTTGGTCAGGTCCTTGTCGCCCGCAATGCCTTCGCCGATGGCGCTCGTCTTTTCGGTCTCGGCGGTCCATATGCGTCGTTGACGCGCGCCATAGCCCAGCTGCACGAGGTTACCGTCGTTGAGGCGGATGTGGGGAATGCCGCGGTCGGTGGCCGCCGAGACGATGCTGGCGGTTGACGGGCCGAGATAGCAGTCGTCGATCGCATCGCGCAAGACACGCACAGCCTCGGCGACATCGAAAGAGCGGCCTTGTATCGCGGCAGTGAGCAGGGCGTGGCCCTGAGCCAGCGCCACGCGGCCGATTTTTTCGTCGCGCGCGCGGAAAACCATTCGGTAGACGCCGCGCTGCGAAGTGCTGCGCGTCTGGCCGAAACCGGTGGGCATGCCCGCGAGGTTGAGGAGTTCGATGACGACATGCTCGAGCACATGCCCCGCCCAGGTGCCCTCTTCGAGCCGCTGCAGGAAGCCGCCCCGCTCACCCACGCCGCAGTGGTGCTCTTCGAGCGCAGGGAGCCATTCGCGCAAGCGCGGTATCAGTCCGGGAATTTGGTTCGAGGGATAGTCCTCGAGCGCGCCCAGGTCGAGCCACACCTCCATCACAGACCGGTAGGTCCAGACGTTGGGCCCCCGCAGGAACTGCGCCCGTCGTATTTTGATTTCCTGATCTTGAAAGTTCATGAGCAACCGTCGGTAGCCGTCCGCCTTCGAATATGCCACGCCACATCATGGCCTTGGGCAACGCTGAATCAGTTCCCGCAATGGTGCGCGCCCGGCGGCGGGATGGGATGCGAGGCGCAAACCGCAGCCTTAGCCGAAGCTATGGCGAGGATTTGCAACGACGCAGACCGCCCGCAGCCGGGATGCGCGGCGCGCGAGGGACTTGTTCAGCGTTGTCCTTGTCAGCGAATGGGGGGCCTCATGCGTTGAGCAACAATTACACGCATCAGCGACGCGCCTTTTCGCGTCCGCGCCACTCTTTTCCGATCCATGCCATCGACCCCGGACCAAGCACCGCCACAGGCCGCGCCCGCCCTGAACCCACCACTCGATCCGAATGAGAACGTTCTGGCCACGTTTTCGGTTGACCTCAGCGAGCAACTCCGATTTGAAGAAGGCCGTCTGATTCTCACCGACCGCCGGCTGCTCTCGCACGGCGGCGCGGCCGACCCGGTCTGGCGCAGCTATCCGCTGCACTCAGGCATGAGCCTCGAACAGTCTGACCACGCAGGCATCGGGACGCTCGAACTGGTCGACGGTTCGCAGCGTATCGCGCGCTGGCACTACACGCTGCGGCATGCGGCCCAGGCCCAAACGCTGCTGCGCGCCTTCCAGCGGGTCGTTCGTGACGGCGCGCAAGCCGCCCTGGACGCGGCAGCCGGGGCGGCTTGCCCCATCTGTCATGCGCCGATTCCTCCGGACGCAGAGGAATGTCCGAACTGCGCCCGCGAGAGCAATACACCGCCTTCGACCTGGGTGCTGCTTCGTCTTTGGCGGTTTGCGCGCCCCTATCGGTGGCAGCTGTTGTTGGGTTTCCTCTTGATGCTGGGGTCGACCGCCGCCACGCTGGTGCCCCCTTACCTGACGATCCCGCTGATGGACGAGGTGCTGATTCCGTTCCAAAACGGCCAGCGCATCGACCCGTCTTATGTCTTGCTGTTGCTCGCTGGGCTGTTGGGGGCCGCGCTGCTCGCTTGGGCCTTGGGCTGGGCGCGTACCTGGCTGCTGGCCCTGGTCTCCGAGCGCATCGCAGCCGATCTAAGAACGACGACGTTCGAACATTTGCTGGGACTCTCGCTCGACTATTTCGGCGCCAAACGCACCGGCGATCTGATGGCCCGTGTGGGCAGTGAAACCGACCGGATTTCCGTCTTTTTGTCGCTGCATGCACTGGACTTTGCCGCTGACGTGCTGATGCTGTTGATGACAGCGGCGATTCTGTTGTCGATCCACCCTTGGCTGGCGCTGGTGACTTTGTTGCCGCTGCCGTTCATCGCCTGGATGATCCATTTGGTGCGCGACCGGCTGCGGACCGGTTTCGAGAAGATCGACCGGGTCTGGGGCGAAGTCACGAACGTACTCGCCGACACGATACCCGGCATCCGCGTGGTCAAGGCCTTCGCCCAGGAGGCGCGAGAAGCGCGGCGCTTCCGCGAAGCGAACCAGCTCAACCTGGCGGTGAATGACCGACTCAACAAAACCTGGAGTCTCTTTACGCCGACGGTGACGCTGTTGACCGACATCGGCTTACTCGTCGTGTGGGGGTTTGGCATCTGGCAGGTCAGCCGCGGCGAAGTGACGGTGGGGGTGCTGTCGGCATTCCTGGCCTACATCGGGCGGTTTTACGGGCGGCTCGATTCGATGAGCCGCATCGTCTCCGTCACGCAGAAAGCGGCTGCCGGGGCCAAGCGTATTTTTGACATCCTCGACCATGTCTCGAACGTGCCTGAGCCGGTGGATCCGCTGCCGCTGCCCCCGGCTGGGCTCCGGGGGCAGCTGACGATGCACCGGGTGGGGTTCCGCTACGGAAGCCGCACGGTGATCCGCAACCTCAACCTCGAACTCAAAGCCGGCGAGATGGTTGGCCTCGTGGGCCACAGCGGCTCGGGCAAAAGCACGCTGGTCAATCTGATCTGCCGGTTTTATGACGTGACCGAGGGTTCGATCCAGGTCGACGGCATCGACCTGCGGCGGCTCAAGGTGGCCGATTACCGGCGCCACATCGGGCTGGTTTTGCAAGAGCCATTTCTATTCTTCGGCACCATCGCGGAGAACATTGCTTACGGCAAGCCCGATGCCACGCGCGAGGAAATCGTCGCGGCGGCCCGGGCCGCCCATGCGCACGAGTTCATTCTTCGGCTGCCGCACGGCTATGACTCGCTCGTGGGTGAGCGCGGCCAAAGCCTCTCGGGCGGCGAGCGCCAGCGCATCAGCATCGCCCGCGCGCTCTTGATCGACCCTCGAATCTTGATCCTGGACGAGGCCACTTCCGCCGTCGATACGGAGACCGAGAAAGAGATCCAACGGGCGCTCGATAACCTCGTGCGCGGGCGCACCACGATTGCGATTGCCCACCGGCTGTCGACCTTGCGCAAGGCCGACCGGCTCGTGGTGATGGACCGGGGCGAAATCGTCGAAATCGGAACGCACGACGAGCTGTTGGCCGCGCAAGGCCATTACTGGCGGCTTTGGGAGGCCCAGGCGCGCAAAGCCGACGCCGAAGACGATGCCGAGGACGATCACGATGCCGTGCTGATCGCGCACGCCGTTCCTCAACCTTCTGCCCATGAAGCGGTGGCTCCATGAACACTTCCACTCCTGCTCACTCGGCGTTTGCGGCCTTTGAACTCTCTCGCGACCCGCGTGGACGTCTGGTCTGCACGATGCCCAACGGCACGGCGCACGTTGGCGTGGTTCCGGTGCGGGCATTTCCGATCACGGCGCCCGGCGAAGGCATTTCGCTCGTGGGATGCGACGGCCATGAGTTGCTCTGGTTCGACCGCCTCGAGCGGCTGCCCGAGCCGGCGCGGGCGCTGATCGAGGCCGAATTGGCCGAGCGCGAGTTCATGCCGACCATACAGCGGCTGGTTTCGGTTTCGACCTTCTCGACACCGAGCGTCTGGCAAGTCGACACCGACCGCGGCCCGACCCGTTTCGAGCTCAAAGGCGAAGAGGACATCCGGCGGCTGCCGGGCGACCGGGCGCGCCTGATGATCACGAGCGCGGATGGCTTGCATTTCATCATCGACGACCTGCACGCACTCGACCGACATTCGCGGCGGCTGATCGAGCGCTTCCTGTAGGCGCGGCCCGGGTGGGCCGCAGCGAGAGCAGAACGGGTTTGGCACCGGCCTTTATGCCAGATACTGATATAAAACCAACTAACAAATCGTTTGTTTTGGCATAAGGCAGCCGTACAGTGCGGGCATGGACGCACTTTCTTTCTGGCTGTCGGGGGCGGTCGTCGGCTTGATCATTGGCCTCACCGGGGTGGGCGGTGGGTCGCTGATGACGCCGCTCTTGATTTTCGGCTTCGGCATTCACCCCGCGCTGGCGGTCGGCACCGATTTGTTGTTTGCCGCCTTCACCAAGCTCGGCGGAACGGTGGCCATGATGCGTCGGGGATGGGTTCCCTGGCCCGTCGTCGGCGCCCTGGCCCTCGGCAGCCTGCCGGCGGCGGGCATCACTCTGTGGCTGATTCGAGCCTGGGGACCTGCGCACCCGGGTGTGCAAGACCTGATTCTGCAGCTGCTCGGGCTGGCGCTGCTGTTGACCGCGGGCGCGACGCTGTACAAGGCCTGGGTGGGTTCGGCTCGTTCGCATCGGCCAGAAGCGGCCGATGCTCCGCTGCCGCCAGGGGCGCTGCGGCCGCGCCACTGGAGCCTGCCGGTGTTGCTCGGTGCGCTGATCGGAGTCCTGGTGACGCTGACCTCGGTGGGCGCGGGTGCGATCGGCGTGAGCGCCCTTCTCTTCCTCTATCCCCGCTTGCCGCTGAGCCGGGTCGTCGCGGCCGACATTGCCTATGCCGTTCCGCTCACGCTCGTCGCCGGACTGGGGCATGCCACGCTGGGCAATGTCGACGTGCCGATGTTGTTCTGGCTGCTGGCGGGATCGCTGCCCGGGATCTGGCTCGGAAGCCGCGGCGTCATCCACATCAGCGAGCGCTGGAGCCGCTCCGTCCTGTCGCTGCTGCTGCTGTGGGCAGGCAGCAAACTGATTCTTCACTGACTCCCGAACCATGTATCGATACGACGATTTCGACCGCGCGCTGATCCGCCAGCGCGCCGCCCAGTACCGGGAACAGCTCGAGCGCTGGCGCTCGGAGCAGCTTTCGGACGACGACTTCCGACCGCTGCGTCTGCAAAACGGCTGGTATGTGCAGCGCCATGCTCCGATGCTGCGGATCGCCGTGCCTTATGGCGAGATTTCGGCGCGGCAATTGCGTGCGTTGGCCCGCATCGCCCGTGACTACGACCAGCCCGAACCCGCGCGTTTCGCCGCGGCCCAGGAAGCGCAAGCACGCCTCGAACCGCCGAGTCGACTGCGCTACGGCTACGCGCACTTCACCACGCGCCAAAACGTGCAGTTCAATTGGATTGCGCTCGAAGACTCGGCCGACGTGCTCGACGCGCTCGCCGCCGTGGACATGCACGGTGTGCAGACCAGTGGCAATTGCATCCGCAACATCACGAGTGACGCGTACGCCGGCATTGCGGTGGACGAAGTCGCCGATCCACGTCCGTTTTGCGAGTTGATCCGCCAGTGGAGCACGCTCCACCCGGAGTTCGCGTATCTGCCGCGCAAGTTCAAGATCGCCGTCAGTGGCTCGGAGGAGGATCGCGCCGCCACCGGCTGGCACGACCTCGGCCTGACCTTGGTTCGCGACCCGCGGGCCGGCAGCGGCGACGACGCACTGGGTTTTCGGGTGGCCGTCGGCGGCGGCATGGGCCGCACGCCAATGATTGCACCGGTGCTCGCGCCGTTCGTTCCCTGGCAACACATCCTGAGTTACCTCGAGGCGGTTTTGCGCACCTACAACCGCTGGGGCCGCCGCGACAACCTCTACAAGGCCCGAATCAAGGTTCTGGTGAAGTCTGAGGGCGCACGGTTTGCCGAGGAAGTCGAGGCCGAGTTTCGGGCCATCGTCGAGCAAGACGGTGCGCCGCACACGATCTCGCCCGAGGCCCTCGCGCGCATGCGCCTGGCCTTCGCGCCGCCTGCAGGACTGCACGAGCGCAAAGCCCAGCCGCTGCCCGAACCAAGGCCGGAGGAAGCCGCCGCCTTCGAGCGCTGGAAGCGCCCGCAACGTACATCCGCACCGCTGGCCCCACTGGCGGGCGGTGCATCTGAACTTCAAACGGCCCGGACTGGCACCGGGAGACGCCACTGCCGAGCAACTCGATGCCGCGGCCGACCTGGCCGAGCGCTTCAGTGCGTCGGAGGCGCGCATCACCCACGAGCAGAACCTGTTGCTGCCGTGGGTGCAGGAGCACGATCTGCTCGAACTATGGCGCGCCGCGCGGGCGCTGGGACTTGCGATGCCAACGATCGGTCTGCTGACCGACCTGATCGCCTGCCCCGGCGGCGATTACTGCGCCTTGGCCAACGCGCGCTCCCTGCCACTGGCCGAAGCGCTGCTGCAACGCTGGCAGGATGTGGACGAGCTCGAAGCCATCGGCGCACTGGACCTGCACATTTCGGGCTGCATCAACTCGTGCGGCCACCACCACAGCGGCCACATCGGCGTGCTGGGCGTCGACAAGGACGGCCAAGAGTGGTACCAGATCACGCTCGGCGGCTCCGACGGAAGCCGGCTCTCCGGTCCGGCCGGCCCAGGGCGCGTGCTCGGGCCCTCCTTCGCCGCGTCTGAAGTGCCCGATGCGATCGAGGCGCTGATCGAAAGCTACCTCGACCACCGCAAGCCCGGCGAAGCCTTCATCGACACCGTGCGGCGTCTTGGCCTCGAGCCTTTCCGCGCCGCGGCAGACACGGCGCGCCGGTCTCAGCGGCAGGCCGAGGCGGTCTGAGCCGCTCGCCCCACCCCGACGGATCTTTCAGGAATATGTCAACTTTGATAGCAATAAACGCTGATTTCACGCTGGCTATCGGCCAAAATAGCGTCAAACTCTCCAACACCGACGATGTCTTGGGCCTGGCGCTCGATCGCGTGCACTGCATCGAGCTCGAGTTCCCGCAATGGACCGATGGCCGGGCCTACAGCCAGGCCTGGCTGCTGCGCCGCCGCCGCGGCTTCCGAGGCGACATCCGCGCCATTGGCGATCTTCGAGTGGACCAGGTGCTGCAACTGCGACGCTGCGGATTCAGCTCGGCCCAGTTTCCGCACCCCGTTGCCGCATCGACCGTCGAACGCGCGCTCCACGCGTTCAGCGGGTTTTATCAAGCGGACGCCCTCCATCCGCACGCGCGGCTGCTGCGGGAGGCCGCATGAACACAGCGAGACCTGCAGCCCAGGCCGTCGCCACTTCGAGCCGGGCGGCCGTCGAGCGCTATGCCCGAGTTGAGGCCGGCTATGCCGAGCGGCTGGCCGCGACCGAAGCGCTGATTCGCCGCGCCGCCCAGGAGTCCCCGGCGGTCCAGGCCAACAGTCTCGGCGCCGAGGACATGGTGGTGTTGCACATCATCAACCGCCTGGAACTACCCATCGCCGGCTTCGTGCTCGATACCGGCCGTCTCCATGCGGAAACGCTCGCCCTGCTCGAGCGCACGCAGCGCGCCCAAGCCAGTCGGCCAGACGCGCCGTTGAAGGTTTACCGGCCGGATGCCGACGCGGTCGACGCGCTCGTCGCGCAACAAGGACTCGACGGGATCTACCGCAGCATCGACGCGCGCAAGCGCTGCTGCGCCGTCCACAAGCTCGAGCCGCTCGGCCGCGCCCTCGCCGGCCACCGTGCCTGGGTCACGGGCCTCAGACGCGAGCAGTCGGAGTCGCGCCAGGGTGTCCTGCCCATCGAGGCCGACGGCAAGGTCCCGGGAGGCCCCGCGCTCAAGTTCAACCCGTTGGCCGACTGGTCCTGGGGCGATGTCTGGCGCTACATCGCCGAGCACGAGGTCGACTACAACGCGTTGCACGACCACTTCTACCCCAGCATCGGCTGCGAGCCCTGCACCCGGGCCGTCGCGCTCGGCGAGGACCTGCGCGCTGGTCGCTGGTGGTGGGAGCAAGAAAACGTCAAGGAATGCGGCCTGCATGTGACGCCGCTCAACGCTCAAGGAGTCCCGAAGTGAATGCCCCGATTGAGAAACTGCCGTTGCGCGCAGCCGCAAATGCGGCGTTGTCCCAACACCACCTCGATGCACTCGAGGAAGAGACGATTTACCTCCTGCGCGAGGTCACCGCAGCCTTCGAGCGGCCCGCGCTCTTGTTCTCGGGCGGCAAGGACTCGCTGGTGCTGTTGCGCTGTGCCGAGAAGGCGTTTGGCCGAGGTCGGCTGCCCTGGCCGCTCTTGATGATCGACACCGGGCACAACTACCCGGAAGTTCTCGCCGTGCGTGACACGCGCGCGGCCGAACTGGGTGCGCGTTTGATCGTGCGGAGTGTGGAGGACTCGATGGCACGCGGCACGGTCCGGCTCGCCCGGCCCGATGAGAGCCGCAACGCCCACCAGTCGGTCACCTTGCTCGAAGCCATCGAGGAGTTCCGCTTCGATGCGCTCATCGGCGGCGCACGACGCGACGAGGAAAAAGCCCGCGCCAAAGAGCGGATCTTCAGCCACCGCGACAGCTTCGGACAGTGGGACCCCAAGGCTCAGCGGCCCGAGCTCTGGACGCTGTTCAATACCCGGCTGCACCCAGGCGAGCATTTCCGCGTCTTCCCGATCTCGAACTGGACCGAGCTCGACGTCTGGCAATACATCGCCCGCGAGGGCATCACACTGCCCTCGCTCTACTACAGCCACCGGCGCCCGGTCGTCGAGCGACGCGGCCTGCTCGTGCCGGTCACCCCGCTGACACCGCCGCGGCCGGGGGAGATCGTCGAAGAGCGCGCCGTGCGCTTTCGCACCGTCGGCGACATCACCTGCACCTGCCCGGTCGAGAGCCAGGCACGAACCCCCGAGGAAATCATCGCCGAGACCCTCGAGGCCGAAGTCAGCGAACGCGGCGCAACGCGCATGGACGACCAGACGAGCGAAGCCTCGATGGAGCGCCGCAAGAAAGACGGCTATTTTTGACGCAAGGGCAGTACCCGATATGACTCCTCAATCGATAGCAACCAACGACCGTTTTACGCCGGCGTACGGCCAAAAAGACACCCAAAGCGCCCTACGCCTCATCACCTGCGGCTCGGTCGATGACGGCAAAAGCACCTTGATCGGGCGGCTGCTGCTCGACAGCCGCGCCGTGCTGCGCGACCAGCTTGCGAGCGCGCAGCGCAGCGGCACGATGGATCTGGCCGCCTTCACCGACGGCCTGCTCGCCGAGCGTGAGCAAGGCATCACCATCGACGTGGCCTGGCGCTACTTCGCCACGCCGCGCCGCAAGTTCATCATGGGCGACGCTCCGGGGCATGAGCAATACACCCGCAACATGGTCACGGCAGCCAGCCAGGCCGACGCCGCGGTCATCCTCGTCGACGCGCTCAAGCTGCGCTGGCAGGAAGCCAAGCTCGACCTGCTGCCCCAGACGCGCCGCCATGCCTTGCTTGCCGGGCTGTTGCGGGTACCAACGCTGATCTTTGCGGTCAACAAGCTCGATGCCGTCGACGCGCCCGAAGCCGCTTTTCCAGCCATCTCGGCGGCCATCGAGCGCCTCGCCGCCCAGGCCCGACTCGACGTCGCGGCCATCGTCCCCATCTCGGCGCTGGAAGGACACAACGTCGTCACGCCCGCGCCCGAACCGCAGTGGTGCGGCTACCAGGGCCCCACGCTGCGTGAGCACCTCGAAGCCGCCCCCTGCCGCGAGGCCGATCCCGCAGAACCCTTGGCCTTTCCGGTGCAATGGGTCGAGTCCATGGCCCAGGCCGCGCACGTGGATCGTGGGCGTCGCATCCTCTGGGGTCGGCTGGCCGAAGGCACCCTGCAAGTCGGCACGGCAGTGCGGGTCTTCCCGAGCGGGCAAACCGCGACGGTCGTCGAACTGCTCGACGCCCGCCGCCAGCCCAGCACGGGCATCACGGCCGGCCACAGTGCCGGCGTGATTCTCGACCGCGAGCTCGATATTTCGCGCGGTGACTGGCTCCTCGTCGACGACGGGGCGGCCGCGCAAGACACCCCGCTGCGCTCGGAAATCGAGGCGACGGTTGCCTGGATGGACGTCGAGCCCTTGGTGCCTGGGCGTCTGTACTGGGCGCTGCACGGGCATCGCTGGGTCAAGGCCAAAGTGCGCGAAGTGCGCCAGTGCCTCGACATTCAAACCTTGCAGCCACAAGCGGCGCACGCCTTGCACGCCAATGAAATCGGGAATGTGGTGCTTCAAGTCCAACAAGCGCTGCCCATCCGTCCCTACGCGCGCAGCCGCACGCTGGGCGCGCTGATCCTGGTCGATACGGCGACGCATCACACCGCCGCGGCGGTGCTCGCTGGGGAACCGTCTTGCTCGGCGTTGCGGTTCGCGCCCGCTTCCGGCACGAGCGGGACAATGATGTAAATCAAGGATGCCCGCTAGGGTCTCCCGGACAATTCGGGGTGCGTCCGCAGCCCGCCCGATAAAATGTGCGTCTTTCCGCTTTCCCTTGCGCGGCGCCGTATTCACCCTCGAGATCTCTCAACATGACCCACGTTGTCACCGAAGCCTGCATCAACTGCAAGTACACCGATTGCGTCGACGTTTGCCCCGTGGACTGCTTCCGCGAAGGGCCCAACTTTCTGGCGATCGACCCGGACGAGTGCATCGACTGCGCGGTGTGCATTCCCGAGTGCCCGGTGAACGCGATCTTCGCCGAGGAAGACCTGCCCAAAGATCAGGTCCACATGACGAAGATCAACGCTGAACTCTCCAAGCTGCCAACCTGGAAGAGCATCACCAAGCGCAAAGCGCCGCTGCCCGATGCCGAAGCCTGGAAAGACAAAACCGGCAAGCTCCAATACCTCGTCCGCTGACTCTCCGAAACGGCCCGCCCATGGAACCCAACATCGCCCCCAACGTGGCCGAGACGGCCGCGGCCCATTCCGGCCCGATCGAGACCGATGCCGTGATCGTCGGTGCCGGTCCGGTCGGACTTTTTCAGGTCTTCGAGCTCGGGCTGCTCGAAATCAAGGCCCATGTCGTCGACTCGCTCAACTATCCGGGCGGCCAGCCCGTCGAGCTCTACCCGGACAAGCCCATCTACGACATCCCCGCCGTCCCGGTCTACACCGGGCAGGAGCTGACCGATAACCTGCTGAAACAAATCGCGCCGTTCGAGCCCACGTTCCACTTCGGCCAAACGGTCACCACGGTCCAAAAACAGGAAGACGGCCGCTTCTTCGTCGCCACGTCCAAAGGCACGACCTTCTTGACCAAGACCGTGTTCATCGCCGCGGGCGTCGGTGCGTTCGAGCCCCGCACGCTCAAGGTCGATGGCATCGAAAAATTCGAAGGCAAGCAACTGTTCTACCGGGTGCGCGACCCCTCCATGTTCGCCGGCAAAAACCTCGTGATTGCCGGCGGCGGCGACTCCGCCCTCGACTGGACGCTCAACTTCGTCGCCGACGGCCCCAACAAGGCCGAAAGCGTCATCCTGATCCATCGCCGCGACGGCTTCAAGGCGGCTCCGGCCAGCGTCGCCAAGATGCGCGAGCTCTGCGACCAGTATGAAATGCAGTTCATCGTCGGACAAATCACCGGCTTTGAGGAAAAGGACGACCGTCTCACCGCCGTCAAAGTCACCGGCTCCGACGGTGTCACCCGCGTCGTGCCGCTCGACATGCTGCTGGTGTTCTTCGGCCTCTCGCCCAAGCTGGGGCCCATCGCAGACTGGGGCCTGGAAATCGACCGCAAGCAAATCGTCGTCGACACCGAAAAGTTCTCGACCAACATCCCCGGCATCTTCGCCGTCGGCGACATCAACACCTACCCCGGCAAGAAAAAGCTCATCCTCTCGGGCTTCCACGAATGCGCCTTGGCCGCCTTCGGCGCCGTGCCTTTCGTCTTCCCCGAGAAAAAGGTCTTTCTGCAATACACCACGACCAGCCCCAAACTGCACAAGGTGCTGGGGGTCGAGACACCGGTGTTTGACTGAAGACTTGCAGCCGCTTCCAAAGCCCGCCGAGCGCGGGCTTTTTGTTTTTTCTGGCGACCCTGCGGCAAGGCGTGCCCACACCACGAGAGGTGCCCCTGAAGGTGCCCGTACAATCACGTTCGCTCCCGTTGAGGGTGCATTCGCTAGGGGTGTTGCGGCCAGCCCGGCCGCGACTGAGAAAGTCCCTTTGAACCTGATTGAGGTAATCCTCGCGCAGGGAAGCAAGCTCTATGGCCCACACGCCGCACGGCGTGCCACACGGCCACACCAGCGACGCCGACCTGCCATAACGTTGAAGGAAACGTGATGGCGTCTCTCCAGCCAAAATCTCCAAGAAATCGCCAGTTCGCCAGCGCAAACTGGTCTTTGTCTGCTATCGTTCTTGCAGCGCAAGCCGCACTGGCACAGACTGAGCCACCCGCAGCGACACTCGCGCCCGTCACCGTGAGCGCGCCGCGCCCCGCGCCAGCGGCCGATGTCACCGGCTTCGGCGCATGGCCATTGCGCGAACTGCCGCTGTCGGCGCAAGTCATTGACCGCGAGGCCATCGATCTTTGGGGCGCACAGCGTCTGGCCGACCTCACGCGGCTCGATGCCTCAGTGTCCGACGCCTACAACGCGCCCGGCTACTGGGACTTCCTGACCGTCCGCGGCTTCGTCATCGACAACCGCACCAACTACCGGCGCGAAGGCCTGCCAATCAGCGCCGAGACCACGATCCCGCTCGACAACAAAGAGCGGGTCGAAATTCTCAAAGGCACGAGCGGGCTGCAAGCCGGGGTCAGTGCGCCGGGTGGCTTGGTCAACTACGTTGTCAAGCGCCCGACCGACGAAACGCTGCGCGAAGCGCGCCTGCAGTTCACCGAGCGGCGCAGCCTGCTCGCCGCGGTCGATCTCGGCGGGCGTTTCGGCCCGCAAGACGCTTATGGCTACCGGCTCAACCTCGCCACCGAGTCGCTGCGGCCCCTCACGCGCAACCTCGACGGCAATCGCAACCTGGCCGCACTCGCGCTCGACTGGCGGGCCAATGCCGACACGCTGGTCGAAGCCGAAGTCGAAGCCAGCCGCAAGCACCAGCCGAGCCAGCAGGCATTCAGTTTGCTGGGCGACCGACTGCCTCCCCCGGTCGACCCGCGCCTGAACCTGAACAATCAGCCCTGGTCGCAACCATCGGACTTTCAAGCCTTGACTGGGAGCGTGCGCCTGACCCAGCAAATCGATGCCGATTGGCGCTGGTCCGCCCAGCTCGGCAGCCAGCGCCTCAAAAGCAACGACCGCATCGCCTATGCCTTTGGCTGCAGCGCCGAGAACCGCTACGACCGATTCTGCAGCGACGGCAGCTTCGACCTCTATGACTACCGCAGCGAGGACGAATACCGAACGCAGCAAGCCGCACGCGCCGACCTGCGGGGCACCGTTGCCTGGGGAGGCATCACCCACGAGCTGGGCTTCGGGCTGCTGGCCAGCCAGTTGCGCAACCATTTCCAGCCCCAGGCCTACAACTGGGTCGGCACCGGCACGGTGGATGGCCTGAGTGTCGTCCCGCCCGCCCCCACGCCCGCCGACCCCAACACCAACCGGGACGAGCGCAGCTTGGAGTTCGCACTCACCGACACGATGCGGTTCAGCCCGCGCGCCACGCTTTGGCTGGGACTGCGCCACACCCGGCTTTCGCGCGACAGCATCCGCACCGATGGCCGACGCGCCACACATTACACGCAGGGCATCACGACCCCATGGTTCGCTTTGTCCTACCGCCTCACGCCGGCGCTGCAGGCATATGCCAGCTACGGCGAGGGGGTGGAGTCTCAGGTCGTCCCGAACAAGCCCTCCCAGTATCTCAACGCTGGGCAGGCGCTGCCGGCGCTGAAGTCGCGCCAATGGGAAGCCGGACTCAAAGGCGGCGAAGAGCGCGAGGGAGCGCTCGGGTGGCAGATCGCCCTCTTCCGCATTCAGCGCCCGATGAGCAACCTGGACGCCTGCGCCCGCCTGGGCCTCTCGCCTTGCTTGGGCCAGTATGACGGCGAGGCCATCCACCGCGGCGTCGAAGCCTCGGCCCACTGGAAACATGGCCCGTGGCAGCTGGGCGCAAGCGCTACCCTGCTCGACGCCCGACGCGAAGGCAGTCTGATCGAACCCGAAACCAACGGGCAGCGGCCCACCAACGTGCCGCGCGCCGTGTTGCGCGCCCAGGCAAGTTGGCAAGCCGCTGAAGTGCCGGGCCTGAGCCTTGCCGCGTTGCTTGCGCACGAAGGCCCGCGCCAAGTGCTGCCCGACGGCTCGATGACCCTGCCGGGCTGGACCACGGTCGACGCCAGCCTGCGCTACCAAACCCGAGCGGGAACCACGCTGCTCACCTGGACGGCAGGCATCGACAATCTGTTCGACCGACGCTATTGGAAGGAATCTCCGTTCCAGTATGGCCATGTCTACCTCTATCCCGGCGCGGCGCGCACCGCCCGCTTCGGGCTAAGCGCACGTTTTTGAAAAATCCTCGGCCAGCGGCCGAATCCGCCAAATTTTGACGCTATAATTTCCTTCTGTTCCCCGATAGCTCAGTCGGTAGAGCGCCGGACTGTTAATCCGTAGGTCCCTGGTTCGAGCCCAGGTCGGGGAGCCAAGTCAACAAAAAGCCAGCAACTCTGCTGGCTTTTTTATTGCGCGTGATTCCGACATCCATGGGGCCACATCGCAGCGAGACATCCCGCGCGCCAGCCACGGCATACTCGCCCCGTTCCGGGCTTTGCTTACCCGACTGCACCCCTCACGAACCTGACGCGCATGCGACGCCTGCCCCTCCTGCGACCCGGCGAGCCCTTTCCCCCAGTCGAATCCGCCTGGGGACCCGAAACGCCCGCGCCGGGATTACTGGCCGCGGGTGGCGCGCTCGATATGCCCACCCTTTTGCTCGCCTACTCGAGCGGAATTTTCCCGTGGTACGCCGATGACCAGCCCATCCTCTGGTGGAGCCCCGACCCCCGCATGGTGCTCGATGTGGTGGATTTCCGCCTGCACCGATCCCTACGCAAGACGTTGCTTCGGTTCACCGCGCGCCAAGGCTGCGCCATCCGCTTCGACAGCGCCTTCGACCAAGTCATCGAAGCCTGCGCCCTGGCGCCCCGGATCGGCCAAGCAGGAACCTGGATCACGTCCGACATGAGGGCCGCTTACCAGCGCCTTCATGCACACGGGTATGCCCACAGCGTCGAGACCTGGATCGATGGTGCACTGGTCGGCGGGCTCTATTGCGTCAGCATCGGCCGCGCCGTCTTCGGCGAATCCATGTTCGCCCGCGCCACGGACGCCTCCAAGATCGCGCTGAGCGCCTTGGTCGCGTTTTGCCGCGCCGAAAATCTCCCGCTGATCGACTGTCAGCAAAACACCCGTCATCTGGCCTCCCTCGGCGCGCGCGAAATCGCACGCTCGGACTTCCTCAATCGCATCCGCGCGCTCACACCCCTACCCCCTCCAAGCTGGACGTTCCGACCCGTATACTGGCAAACACTGCTCGCTTCCGCTGAAACCCAGCCGTGACGCACCTCAAAGACCTGCCCCCTCAGGCGCTTCAGTTTTACGCCACCTCGACCTACGAGTGCAGTTACCTCGAGGGGCGCATCGCCCGCTCCCAAGTCGCGACGCCCAGCCACCTGGTCGACCGCGGGATCTATTCCCAATTGGTTCAACAGGGTTTCCGCCGCAGTGGCATCTTTACCTACCGGCCATATTGCGACGAGTGCCGCGCCTGCGTACCGATCCGCATCCCCGTTTCCGCCTTCGAGCCCAGTCGAAGCCAAAGGCGCACCCGAAAACGCCTCCAGCATCTCGAAGCGCACCCCGAACCCTTGGCGTTTCAGCCCGACCATTACCGGCTCTACCTCGAGTATCAAGCGGCTCGACACGCAGGCGGCGGCATGGATCAGGACAGCATCGACCAATATCAGCAATTCCTGCTGCAAAGCCGCGTCGAATCGCGCCTGGTCGAATTTCGAGAGCCGGCTTTGGACACGCAGGTCGCCGGAGCCTTGCGCATCGTCAGCATCATCGACCTGCTGGACGATGGCCTCTCGGCCGTCTACACCTTTTACGACCCGAGGGAGCCCCAGCGCGGCTACGGCACTTATGCGGTGTTGTGGCAGATCGAATATGCGCGCCGCCTCGGGCTCCCGTTCGTCTACCTCGGCTACTGGATCGCAGAGAGCCGAAAGATGAACTACAAGGCCCAGTTTCGGCCGAACGAGCGCTTGATCGACGGTCGCTGGGTCCGCTCCTGAGCGCGGAACACCCGGCGGCCCAGATTTCACTGCGTAAAATTCAATTCTCCGTGAATGAACGCATGAAATCAGCAATCGCCCCCGTCGACAAGTCACCCAGCATCCAGGTCATTGCGCGCATGTTCGCGCTGATCGATGCACTGGCCGAACATTCGCGCCCGGTGAGCCTCAAAGACCTGAGCGCGGCAACCGGCCTTCATGCGTCAACCGCCCACCGCATCCTCAATGACCTCGCCATGGGCGGGTTTGTCGAACGCCCAGAACCCGGTTTCTATCGCCTGGGGATGCGCTTTCTCGAACTGGGAAACCGCGTCAAAAGTCGTCTCAGCGTGCGCGAAGCCGCGCTGGAACCGATGCGCGAGTTGCACAAACTCACGCAGCAGCCCGTCAACCTCAGCATCCGTCAAGGCGACGAAATCGTCTACGTCGAGCGTGCCTACAGCGAGCGATCCGGGATGCAGGTCGTCCGTGCCATTGGCGCGCGAGCGCCCTTGCATCTGACCTCGGTCGGAAAGCTGTTCCTCGCCGAAGACGACCCGCAACGGGTCCGCGCGTACGCCACCCGCACCGGCCTTGCCGGGCACACCAGCAACAGCATCACCCGCATCAACGATCTCGAGCGCGACCTCAACCGCGTTCGCCAGTGCGGGCTGGCCCGGGACAACGAGGAACTCGAACCTGGCGTGCGCTGCATTGCCGCAGGCATCCGCAACGATCAAGGCCAACTGGTCGCCGGACTTTCGATTTCGGCACCCGCCGAGCGCCTCGACGAAGGCTGGATCCCCAAGCTCGAAGCCACCGCTGCGCGAATCTCAGAGGCCTTGGGCTACACGCCTCCTCGGCGCTGAAGACAGCGGGGTGCTTCCACGCCGCCGATCAACCCCGCGCAGCGCCGGTTGCGCCACCACGCGCCGCCGTTGGTGCGGGATGCTGAGCCTCGACCCAGCGGCGAACCCGCTCGGCATCGGCGATGCGGCTCAATTTACCCGCCGAATCGAGAAACACCATGATGAGCTTGCGGCCCGCCACCTTGGCCTGCATGACGAGACATTGGCCAGCCTCCGAGATATAGCCCGTCTTCTGCAGGCCAATCTCCCATACCGGACTCTTGACGAGCCGATTCGTGTTGTTGAACTGCAGCAGCCGGTTCCCAACGGCCACCTCGTAACCCGGAGATGTGGTCAGTTCGCGCAGACGTGCGTCGTGCGATGCGGCCGCGACGAGCGTGGCCAGATCTCGGGCGCTCGACTGGTTTTGGCTCGACAGCCCGGTCGGCTCGACATAACGGGTATCGCGCATACCCAACGCTTTGGCCCGCTCATTCATTCGGGCCACAAACACCGAAAGCCCTCCGGGGAAGGTCCGACCCAAGGCGTGCGCCGCGCGGTTCTCGCTCGACATCAGTGCCAAATGCAGCAGTTCACCGCGTGTGAGCTCAGTGCCAACAGCGAGCCGCGAACGGCTGCCTTTTTCCGTATCGACATCGTCTTGCGTGATGGTGATCTTCTCGTCCATCGGCAACTGAGCCTCGCTGATGATCAGACCGGTCATCAGCTTGGTGATCGACGCGATCGGCAAGACGGCCTGCTCGTTTTTGCTCAGCAAGACCTCGTTCGTATCCTGATCGACGACCAAAGCCACGCTGGAGCGCAAATCGAGCGGGTCGCGAACCTCATGTAGCCCCGCGAGCGCCCCAAACGAAGGCCGAGCAGGAACGACCGCTGCAGCGGTTCGCACCGGCCGCGCCGCGTGTTTACGAACCCCGGCCCGTGTATTTCGAGCCGTCGTCGCTTTGCGGACGCGCGGCGGCTCGGCCGTCTTTTTCGCCGCCGTAACGCCCCCGCGGGGCACCGACGCTGCCGCAGGCGACTGCACGAAAACAGCCGACAGGAGAATCACGATGAGGGAGACAGAGCGACGGAACATAGTGCATTCAAGGAAGAATCAGCGACGGACCGAGCCACCGATCGAAGCATCAAAGCGGTGATGCCAACTCCATGGTCCGATTGAAACACAAAAACACGCGAACCCTCAATAGCTTGCGATGATTTGATGAGGCGCCTTGTGAAAACCAGGGGTGCCTGGTTCGTTGAGGCGCCGATCACACCCCGACATGGCACTCGCCCCCCGCAGCGAACCGCGAAGTAGCTGGCGAGCGATCAGGCTAGGCTCAGCCTTGCGCGGCGACACGCTCGGCCTTGCTGCTGAGCTTGTTGAGTGCGTTGAGGTACGCTTTGGCAGAAGCCACCACGATGTCCGGGTCGGCCCCAACGCCGTTGACGATACGGCCGCTGCTCTGCAGGCGAATCGTCACTTCCCCCTGGCTTTCGGTCGAGCCGCTGATGGCGTTGACCGAATACAAAACGACTTCGGCACCGCTTTGCACATGGGACTCGATCGCCTTGAGCGAAGCATCGACCGGTCCGTTGCCGTCGGATTCCGCCCGGACCTCGTGGCCGTCCTCGGAAAAGACGATCACCGCATGCGGGCGCTCTCCGGTCTCGCTGTGCTGAGCCAAGGAAACAAACGCGTAGCGATCGTGCTCCTGGGCATGGCGCTCTTCGCTGACCAGCGCCAAAATGTCCTCGTCGAAGATCTCACTCTTGCGGTCGGCCAGTTCCTTGAATCGGGCAAACGCCGCGTTGATCTCCGCCTCGCTCTCCAAGGCCACGCCCAGCTCTTGAAGTCGCTGTTTGAAGGCGTTCCGCCCGCTGAGCTTGCCCAAGACGATCTTGTTGGCACTCCAGCCCACATCCTCGGCCCGCATGATTTCGTAAGTGTCGCGCGCCTTGAGCACCCCGTCCTGGTGGATGCCCGAGGCGTGGGCGAACGCGTTCGCGCCCACCACGGCCTTGTTCGGCTGAACCGGAAAACCCGTAATCTGACTCACCATGCGGCTCGCTGCGACGATGTGCCGGGTGTCGACGCCCACGTCGAGCCCGAAATAGTCGCGCCGCGTCTTGACCGCCATGACCACTTCTTCGAGTGCGCAGTTACCCGCCCGTTCGCCCAAGCCATTGATCGTGCATTCGACCTGGCGCGCCCCGCCGATTTTGACCCCGGCGAGCGAGTTGGCGACCGCCATCCCCAGGTCATTGTGGCAATGGACCGACCAGATCGCCTTATCGGAGTTCGGAATGCGCTCACGCAGCGTGCGGATGAAATTGCCATAGAGCTCCGGCACGGCGTAGCCGACCGTATCCGGAACGTTGATCGTCGTCGCTCCTTCATCAATCACCGCTTCGATCACCCGGCAAAGAAAGTCGACGTCGCTGCGGTAGCCATCCTCAGGGCTGAACTCCACGTCTTCGACCAAGTTGCGCGCATAACGTACCGCGAGCTTGGCCTGTTCGAACACCTGGTCTGGGGTCATGCGCAACTTCATCTCCATATGAACCGGAGACGTCGCGATGAAGGTATGAATGCGCGCACGATTGGCCCCCTTGAGCGCCTCGGCGGCTCGGGAGATGTCCCGATCGTTCGCACGCGCCAGCGAGCAGACGGTCGAATCCTTGATCGCGTCCGCGACCGCCTTCACGGCCTCAAAGTCCCCATTGGAACTGGCAGCAAAGCCAGCCTCGATTACGTCCACTTTGAGTCGCTCCAGTTGACGCGCGATCCGCAGCTTTTCGTCACGGGTCATGGAGGCGCCGGGCGATTGTTCGCCGTCGCGCAAAGTGGTGTCGAAGATGATCAGCTTGTCAGCCATGTCGGAACTCCTGGGAAAACTCGAAACCGCAACGAAAAACCGAGGTCAAAGCAAAAGGCCCGCTGCGGAGGCAAACGGGCCTTTTGAGAATCAAGCGCGAACGCTAGCTACCCCGCCCGTCGGACAGTCGAAGTAGCAGCAGCGGAAACGCGAAGTTCATGCAATGCACTGTATCACAGCCCACCGTCAATGATGCAGCCCCCGCTCGTCGGGCTCATCTGTCGACGTGCTGATGACACTGGTCGGCTGCCCATGCCAGCGACGCCAGGCATAGACCACGTACCCGCTGAACCCGTAGACCACAAACAAGGAAAAGAGCACAGCCGGTGGATGGATGTTGATCACGGCGATCCCCAACGCAATGGCGACCACCGCTACGAACGGAACCGTTTGCTTGAGTTTCACATCCTTGAAGCTGTAGAAGGGCACATTCGTGACCATGGGCAAGCCGGCGTACAGCGCCACGGCGAACATGGGCCAGGCCAGCTCCGCGCCTTGAAACCCGGCATCGTTGGCGACCCAAATGAAGCCCATGACCAGCGCCGCCGCCGCCGGCGATGGCAGGCCCTGGAAATAGCGCTTATCCACCACGCTGGTGTTGACGTTGAAGCGCGCCAAGCGCAGGGCCGCGCACGCGCAGTAGACGAAACCCGCGATCCAGCCCCAACGTCCCAAACCGCGCAAGGCCCATTCATAGGCGATCAAGGCCGGCGCAGCCCCGAAGGACACCATATCCGACAAAGAGTCCATCTGTTCACCAAACGCGCTTTGGGTGTTGGTCATTCGCGCGACACGGCCATCCAGGCTGTCGAGCACCATGGCGGCAAATACGCCCGTAGCTGCGGCATCGAAACGGCCGTTCATGGCCATCACGATCGCATAAAAGCCCCCGAACAGGGCGGCCAAGGTAAACAGGTTCGGAAGGATGTAAATACCCTTGCGACGTTTGCGAACGGCGACACCGGGTGTCGTACCGTCCGCCTCGTTTCCGTCATGCATATCGTTCGTCGTCCAACGTCGTTTCATTCGAGCAGCCGAGAGGCTGCGCTTTCAAGCTTTTCGGCCAACCTGGCCCGGGCGCAAGCGCGCAACGGCCAGCACTACACCTGACAGCACTGGTAGCGAAGTGTACGCCCCGGGCTGGGGCGCCGAGGCTCCAATAAAAAGGGCCACCGAGGTGGCCCTGAGGAGTAGCGGTGAATCCGCTCAGTTCCGGCTCTGATCCACAAGCTTGTTCTTCGCGATCCAGGGCATCATGGCTCGCAACTGCGCGCCCACGACCTCGATCGGGTGCTCCGCCGTGATGCGGCGACGGGCGGTCATGCTCGGGTAGTTCAGTCGACCCTCTTGAATGAACATCTTGGCATAGTCACCGTTCTGGATGCGCTTCAAGGCATTGCGCATGGCCTTGCGCGACTCCTCATTGATCACTTCGGGGCCGGTCACGTACTCGCCAAACTCCGCATTGTTGGAGATCGAGTAGTTCATGTTGGCAATGCCGCCTTCGTAGATCAGGTCAACGATGAGCTTGAGCTCGTGCAGGCATTCGAAGTAGGCCATCTCGGGCGCGTAACCCGCCTCGACGAGGGTCTCGAACCCCATCTTGACCAATTCCACCGCGCCGCCGCACAGCACGGCCTGCTCGCCGAACAAATCGGTCTCGGTCTCTTCCTTGAAGGTGGTCTCGATGATGCCCGCCTTGCCGCCGCCATTGGCCATGGCGTAGGAGAGCGCCAAATCGCGAGCCTTCCCGGAACGATCCTGATGCACCGCAATCAGGTGCGGCACCCCGCCACCTTGCGTGTAGGTGCTGCGAACCGTGTGCCCGGGCGCCTTCGGAGCCACCATCCAAACGTCGAGATCGGCGCGGGGAACGACCTGGTTGTAATGGATGTTGAAGCCGTGGGCGAATGCCAAGGACGCACCCTGCCGGATGTGGGGTTCGACATTGTTCTTGTAGACCTCGGCGATTTGCTCGTCGGGCAACAGGATCATGACCACGTCCGCCGACTTGACGGCTTCGTTCACTTCGAGCACCGTGAGGCCGGCCTTGCCCACCTTGTCCCACGAGGCGCCGCCCTTGCGCAGGCCGACAACGACCTTGACGCCGCTGTCATTGAGGTTTTGGGCATGGGCATGACCCTGAGAACCGTAGCCGATGATGGCAACCGTTTTGCCTTTGATGAGGCTGAGGTCACAGTCTTTGTCGTAGAAAACTTTCATTCCTTCTCCTTAAAAATGTTGAATGGGTCAAAACCCACGGAATCAGGGACTCAAACGCGCAAAATTCGCTCACCGCGCCCGATGCCACTGGCGCCGGTTCGGACGGTTTCCAAAATGGCCGTCCGGTCGATGGCGTCCAAAAAAGCGTCGTTCTTGGCCTGATCGCCGG
>NZ_JAEMQB010000083.1:0-8573 GCF_022759015.1 Tibeticola sp.
GAAATGGTGATGCCCGGTGACAACGTCGCCATCACCGTCAAGCTCATCGCTCCGATCGCCATGGAAGAAGGCCTGCGCTTCGCCATCCGCGAAGGCGGCCGCACCGTCGGCGCCGGGGTCGTGTCGAAGATCATCGAGTAATCCCGTCCTGAGGAATGGTCATGTCACTCAAGCAAAAAATTCGCATCCGCCTCAAGGCCTTCGATTACAAACTGATCGACCAGTCCGCGGCCGAGATCGTCGACACCGCCAAACGCACGGGCGCCATCGTCAAGGGCCCGGTGCCGCTGCCGACGCGCATGAAGCGCTTCGACATCCTGCGCTCGCCCCACGTCAACAAGACCAGCCGCGACCAGTTCGAAATTCGCACGCACCAGCGCCTGATGGACATCGTCGACCCGACCGACAAGACCGTGGACGCGCTGATGAAGCTCGACCTGCCGGCGGGCGTCGACGTCGAGATCAAGCTGCAGTGACGGCTCCACGGGCAGGTTCGGCGCGTGCCGAGCTTGCCCCATATTGGGTTTCTAGATAAAATACTAGGCTTCCCTTTTTCTGGGAAGTTTCATCAACCTTCTCCCATATTCAACGGGGCGACCAATTGAAGCCGCCTCGGTGGGAGTCATGGAGAAAATAATGAGTCTTAGCAATCGTCTCGGATTGCTGGGCCGCAAGGTGGGCATGATGCGTCTGTTCACCGATGATGGGGACGCAGTGCCCGTCACGGTGATCGATGTGTCGAACAACCGCGTGACCCAGGTGAAAACGGAGGATTCCGACGGCTACGTGGCCCTGCAAGTCACGTTTGGTCAGCGGCGTGCCTCCCGTGTGACGAAGCCGCTGGCGGGCCATCTGGCCAAAGCGGGCGTCGAGGCGGGCGAGGTGACCCGCGAATTCCGTGTGGCCCCCGAAGTTGCCGCGCAATATCCCGCAGGTTCGACCCTGCCGGTTGCGACCTTGTTTGCTGCGGGCCAGAAAGTCGATGTCCAAGGGACTTCGATCGGTAAGGGCTACGCGGGCACGATCAAGCGGCACAACATGTCGTCGCAGCGCGCTTCCCACGGTAACAGCCGTTCGCACAATGTTCCGGGCTCCATCGGTATGGCGCAGGATCCGGGTCGCGTTTTCCCCGGGAAGCGCATGACGGGTCACATGGGTGTCGATACGGTGACGACGCAAAACCTGGATGTGATCCGGGTCGATGAGGCGCGTCAGCTGTTGCTGGTCAAGGGCGCGATCCCCGGCTCCAAAGGTGGCTTCGTGACGGTTCGTCCCGCGGTCAAATCCAAATCTTCGCAGGGAGCGAACTGATGCAGCTCGAACTCCTCAATGAACAAGGCCAGGCGGCGGCCACCTATGAAGCGCCGGAGACGGTGTTTGGTCGGCCCTACAACGAAGACCTGATCCATCAGGTGGTCGTGGCCTATCAGGCCAACGCCCGTCAAGGCACGCGTGCGCAGAAAGATCGCGCCGCCGTCAAGCACTCGACGAAAAAGCCCTTCAAGCAAAAAGGCACGGGTCGTGCTCGTGCGGGTATGACTTCCTCGCCGCTGTGGCGTGGGGGTGGTCGGATTTTCCCGAACAGCCCGGACGAAAACTTCTCGCAAAAGATCAACAAGAAGATGTATCGCGCCGGTATGGCGTCGATCTTCTCTCAACTGGCGCGTGAGGGCCGCATTGCCGTCGTCGATTCGATGCGTGTGGACTCGCCCAAGACGAAGCAGTTCGCGGACAAGCTCAAGGCGATGAACCTGAAGTCGGTTCTCGTGATTGCCGACGAGGTCGATGAGAACCTCTACCTCGCCTCGCGCAACCTTCCGAACGTTTTGGTGGTTGAGCCCCGCTATGCGGATCCCGTGTCGCTCGTGCGTTACAGCAAAGTGCTCGTGACCAAAGGCGCCATGGACAAACTCAAGGAGATGTTCGCATGAGCCGGATCAATCCCACGCCTGCGGAGCGCCAGTTCGACGAAGGCCGCTTGATGCAGGTTCTCGTGGCGCCGATCGTTTCGGAAAAGGCCACGATGGTCGCCGAGAAGACCAACGCGGTGACCTTCAAGGTGCTGCGCGACGCGACCAAGCCTGAGATCAAGGCAGCGGTCGAACTGCTCTTCAAAGTTGAAGTGCAGGGCGTCTCGGTGGTCAATGTCAAAGGTAAGACCAAGCGGTTTGGCAAGACGGTAGGCCGGCGCGACCATGTGCGCAAGGCTTACGTCCTGCTCAAGCCGGGTCAAGAGCTGAACCTGTCCGGGGAGGCTGCGTAATCATGGCTGTCATCAAACTCAAACCGACCTCGCCCGGCCGTCGTGGCGTCGTCAAGGTCACGCGTGACCATCTGTACAAGGGCGAGGCCTATGCGCCGCTGCTCGAGCCTCAGCACCAGAAGTCGGGGCGGAACAACAACGGCCACATCACGACGCGCCACAAGGGCGGTGGTCATAAGCACCACTACCGCGTCGTCGATTTCCGTCGCAACAAGGACGGGATTCCCGCCAAGGTCGAACGCATCGAATACGACCCGAACCGCTCTGCGCACATCGCGCTGGTCTGCTACGCCGATGGCGAGCGCCGCTATGTGATCGCGCCGCGTGGCTTGGAAGTGGGCGCGACCATCGTCAGCGGCTCCGAGGCGCCGATTCGCGTCGGCAACACGCTGCCCATTCGTAACATCCCCGTGGGTTCGACGATCCACTGCATCGAGCTCAAGCCCGGTGCCGGTGCGCAGCTCGTGCGCTCGGCCGGCACGTCGGCGACGCTGCTGGCTCGCGAAGGAACCTACGCCCAGGTGCGGATGCGCTCGGGCGAGGTTCGCAAGATCCACATCGAGTGTCGCGCCACGATCGGCTCGGTCGCCAATGAGGAGCACAGCCTGCGCCGTCTGGGCAAGGCTGGTGTGAAGCGCTGGATGGGTATCCGTCCGACGGTCCGTGGCGTCGCGATGAACCCGATCGACCACCCGCACGGTGGTGGTGAAGGCCGCACGGGTACGGGTCAGCCGCCGGTCGATCCGTGGGGCAATCTGACCAAGGGTTATCGCACCCGCAACAACAAGCGCACGCAAGTCATGATCGTGTCGCGTCGGAAGAAGTAAGGGGTAACAAATGACTCGCTCTCTCAAAAAGGGTCCGTTTGTTGACCACCACCTGGTGGCGAAGGTCGACAAGGCGATTGCCACCAAGGACAAGAAGCCGATCAAGACTTGGTCGCGTCGCTCGATGATCCTGCCGGAATTCATCGGCCTGACGATCGCCGTGCACAACGGCAAGCAACACGTGCCGGTGTACATCACCGACCAGATGGTGGGCCACAAACTTGGGGAGTTCGCGCTGACGCGGACCTTCAAGGGCCACCCCGCGGACAAGAAAGTCCAGAAGAAATAAGGAAAGACCATGGAAACACGTGCAGTCCTTCGGGGCGTTCGTCTGTCGGTCGACAAAGGCCGTCTGGTCGCTGATCTGATCCGCGGCAAAAAGGTCGATCAGGCGCTCAACATTCTGCAGTTCACGCAGAAAAAAGCGGCCGTCATCATCAAGAAGGTGCTCGAATCGGCGATTGCCAACGCCGAGCACAACGATGGCGCCGACATCGACGAGCTCAAAGTCAAGAGCATTTATGTCGAGCAGGGTCCTTCGCTGCGTCGTTTCACGGCGCGCGCGAAGGGTCGTGGTAACCAGATTCGCAAACCCACCTGTCACGTCTACGTGACGGTCGGCAACTGATAAGGGGCCTGGACGTTATGGGACAGAAAATCCACCCGACCGGGTTCCGACTGGCCGTCACCCGCAATTGGGCGTCGCGCTGGTATGCGAATGACCGTGAGTTTGCCGGCATGCTCGCCGACGACATCAAGGTTCGCGAGTATCTGAAAAACAAGCTCAAGAACGCTGCGGTCTCGCGCATCGTCATCGAGCGCCCGGCCAAGAACGCGCGCATCACGATCCACTCGGCCCGTCCGGGTGTGGTGATCGGTAAGCGCGGCGAAGACATCGAGGCGCTGAAGAAAGAGCTGGGCGCCCAGCTCGGCGTGCCCGTTGCGGTCAACATCGAGGAAGTGCGCAAGCCCGAGATCGATGCCAAGCTGATCGCGGACAGCATCACGCAGCAATTGGAAAAGCGGATCATGTTCCGCCGTGCCATGAAGCGCGCGATGCAAAACGCCATGCGTTTGGGTGCCCAGGGCATCAAGATCATGTCGTCGGGCCGCCTCAACGGGATCGAAATCGCCCGCTGCGAGTGGTATCGCGAAGGCCGCGTGCCGCTGCACACGCTGCGCGCCGACATCGACTACGGCTTCTCTGAAGCGAAGACCACCTATGGCGTGATTGGCGTCAAGGTGTGGGTCTACAAGGGCGACACCTTGGGCCGCAACGACCAGCCCGTGGCCGAGACGCCGCGTTCCGACGACGAGCGTCGCCCGCGCGGTCCGCGTCGTGATGCACGCCCCGGGGAGCGCCGTCCGAGCGGCGCCCGTCGGCCCGCCGGTGCGCAAGGTGCACCGGCCGATGGCAGCGACAAGCCTGCCGAGGCTCTGGGCGCTGAGAGCAAACCCGCCGTTAAGCGCGTTCGTAAAGCAGACGCGCCAGCCGCAGCCGCTGACGGCAAATCCGGAGAATAAAGATGCTGCAACCTGCACGCAGAAAGTACCGCAAGGAACAAAAAGGTCGGAACACCGGCATCGCCACCCGTGGGAACACGGTTGCGTTCGGTGACTTTGGCCTCAAGGCGATCGACCGCGGTCGTCTGACCGCGCGTCAGATCGAGTCGGCCCGCCGCGCGATTTCGCGCCACGTCAAGCGGGGTGGGCGGATCTGGATTCGCGTCTTCCCCGACAAGCCGATCTCGACGAAGCCTGCTGAAGTCCGTATGGGTAACGGTAAGGGCAACCCCGAGTACTACGTCGCCGAAATCCAGCCGGGCAAGGTGATTTACGAAATCGTCGGTGTGCCTGAGCAGCTCGCGCGCGAAGCGTTCCGCCTTGCCGCCGCGAAGCTTCCGCTGCGCACCACGTTCGTGGCGCGTATGGTTGGCCAATGATTCAGGAGAAGAAACCGATGAAAGCTGCTGAATTGCGCCAAAAAGACGTTGCCGGGCTCGAAGCCGAGATCAAATCGCTGCAAAAGGCCCATTTCGGCCTGCGGATGCAGAAGGCGACGCAACAGTTGAACAACACGGGCTTGCTGCGTCAGACGCGTCGAGACATCGCACGGGCCAAGACCATCCTTGCTGAGAAGCAAGCGGCGGCCAAGTAAGGAGTGACCATGACGGAAGCAAAGACATCCATCAAGCGCACCTTGATTGGCAAAGTGGTGAGCGCCAAGCGCGCCAAGACCGTGACGGTGCTCGTGGAGCGTCGCGTGAAGCATGAGCTCTACGGCAAGATCGTTGCGAAGTCGAGCAAGTACCACGCGCACGACGAGAAAGGCGAGTTCCAACTGGGCGACGTGATCGAAATCACCGAGAGCCGGCCGATCTCCAAGACCAAGAACTGGGTTGCCACCCGTTTGGTCGAGAAAGCCCCGACGGTCTGATCGAGAGTCCCTCGGGACGCTCAGACATCGCAAGGCGGTCCACAATGTGGACCGCTTTTTTGTTGTTGGTGGTTTTTCAGAAGGAGTGGTTTCATGATCCAGTTGGGTGATGCATTGCCGGACCTGACGGTGTTGGAGTATGTGGAGGCGCCGCAAGAGGGCTGCGCAGTCGGCCCGGCGCCGGTTTCGGTGGCAAAGGCTGCGGCGGGCAAGACCATCGCGCTCTTTGGCTTGCCCGGAGCATTCACGCCGACCTGCTCGGCGCAGCATTTGCCCGGTTACCGCGATCAAGCCGAGGCGTTCAAGGCGGCGGGGGTCGATGAGATCTGGTGCCTCAGCGTGAACGACCCGTTCGTCATGCATGCTTGGGGGAAGGATCAACAGGTGGGAGATCGCATCCGCATGCTTGCCGATGGGGATGCCGCGTTCGCGCGGGCGACCGGTTTGACACTCGACCTGACCGGCAAGGGCTTTGGCCTGCGCAGCGCGCGCTACTCGATGCTGGTGCGCGATGGGCGCGTGGTGAGCCTCAACATCGAGGCTCCGGGGCGCTTCGAGGTCAGCGACGCGCAAACTTTGTTGGCCCAAGCGCGAGGGCTTGGGCAGCGCTGACCCAGGCCGCCACCCGCCGCCACTCGAGGCGGCGGGGGCTTGGATTCCAAGGGGTTTCTCTGGCGCTGCCTCGTGGGTGATCCTGCTACAGATCCACCTTGAGGTAGTGCGCGCCCTCGAGCGGGTTGTAGTAATACGGAGGAATCTCGACGAAGCCCAGCTCGGCATAGAGACTGCGGGCCGCTTCCATGTCGTCGAGCGTGTCGAGCAGCACACAGTCGTAACCCGCCAGCCGTGCGGCTTCGAGCGTGGCTTCGGCGAGTTGCCGGCCCAGGCCAAAGCGGCGAAAGGGTTTGCGGACGTAGAGCCGCTTCATTTCGGCGGCGTTGGGGTAGTCCACGTCGGGCAGCGGCTTGAGCGCGCAGCAGCCTGCCGGCGCGCCGTTGACGCGGGCGAGAAAGAGGGCGCCATCGGGCGCGCGATAGGGGCCCGGCAAGGAGGCCAGCTCTGCTTCGAAGTTCTGGAAACACAGGTCCACGCCGATGCTCTGCGCGTATTCGCGCATCAGTGCCGCGACCGCAGCCAAATCCTCGTCGCTCACGGCGGGCTCTACGCTCAGGAGGGGTGGATCGGCGTCGGGCTCAAGCGGGCGTTCGTCGTTCATGGCGACCGTCCATTCGGGATGTCTTTTAGCGACCCAAAGCAGCCACCCAAGCCATGAAGCCGGCGCAGATACCGAACAGCGCCAGTGCCAGGAGCCGCTGAGCGACACCGTCGGCGGCCGCCGGAGGCTGGAGCGCCGGATCCACCGGTTTGTCGCCGCGGATCATGGCCTGTACCAGAGGGTGCCGTTTGACGCGCTGGTGATAGATGACCGCCCCCACGTGCAGGCACACGAGCGCGATCAACAGCAGCTTGCCCACTTCGGTGTGGTAGTGGGTGGCAGCGGAAACCGTCGTCTCGCTCACGAAGCGGGTGAGCGGGCCTTGGAAGGCGATTTCATCGTCACTCATCAGCCCAGTGGACACTTGAGCGGCGAGTACGGCGAGCATGGCGAACACCGACAGCGACCCCAAGGGGTTGTGACCCACCTCGACGATCGGCGCTGCCCTCCCGCGCAGGTAAGCAATGAGGGTCCGCAGGCCCACCGGGAAATGGGAAAAGCGCGACCAGTATCCGCCCCAGAACCCCCAAAGCAGCCGGAACAGCACCAAGGCGCCGACGGTGTACCCCATGCGGAAATGCCAGACCATGGCGTTGCCACCGATGTTCCCCGTGATGACGAGGCCAACGACGCAGAACACCAGCGCCCAGTGGAAGACGCGGGTTGGCAGATCCCAGACACGAATGGACGGCATGCAAGCAACTTTCAAACAAGGAAGGCACAATGCGGGCGAACCGGCTCTTGCAAGCAAGTTTAGCCCGTGCGCGGGGCGGGCGTCGGTTGCCGGTTTCACTCGGCCCTGCCCCGACGCTGATCTGACGCACTCAACGAAAGGACTGTTCATGAAGAAAACACTCGCCCTCTTGACCTTGGCCGCCACCGCGACCCTGCTGACCGCGCCCGCTCAGGCCCAATTCGCCAAACCCGATGACGCCATCAAGTATCGCAAGGCCGCATTCACGGTGATGGGCGCGCACTTTGGCCGCATCGGCGCGATGGTCAACGGCAAGGCGCCCTTCGACGCCAAGGCCGCTGCCGAGAACGCCGACCTCGTCGCCACCATGAGCCACTTGCCGTGGTCGGCGTTTGGCCCAGACACCGACTTGGGCGACACCAAGGCCAAGCCTGAAATCTGGAAGGAACAAGCCAAGTTCAAGCAAGGCGCCGAAAAACTCCAGGCCGAGGCCGCCAAGCTGGCTGCCGCCGCCAAGACCGGCAACCTCGACAACCTCAAGGCCGCTTTCGGTCCGACGGCTGAAACTTGCAAGGCCTGCCACGACGCTTTCCGGGCCAAGTGAGTCACCCCAAGCCGGACGGTGCTTGCTTTTGAATTGATAGCAAGAAAAGTCCGAATCGCGCTGGCGTACGGCCAGAAATGATCAAAAAAGCCTGCTCGGCCACGCTCGGGCAGGCTTTTTTTTCTGGTGACGGCTCAGGCCTTTTGCCGCAGCAGTTCTTCGATCAACCGGTGCAGCTCGGCGAAGTCGGGCTCGCCCACATAGCGCTTGACGATGCGGCCCTGCTTGTCGACGAGATAGGTGGTGGGTGTGAGTTGCACGTCGCCCCAAGCCTTGGCGACGCTGCCGGTGTTGTCGATGGCGACCTTGAACGGCAGCTTGCGCGTCTGGGCGAAATTGACCACGTAAGCGGGCGGGTCGTACTGCATGGCGACCGCCAGCGTCTCGTAACCTTGCGAGGCGTATTTCTGGTGCGTGGCCACCAGCTTAGGCATTTCCGCCACGCAGGTCGTGCAGGTCGTCGCCCAGAAGTTCACGAGCAGGACCCGACCCTTGAAGTCCGCCGTGGTCTGCTTGTTGCCGTCGAGCAACA
>NZ_JAEMQB010000115.1:0-8811 GCF_022759015.1 Tibeticola sp.
CGGGGCGCGCGGCCTGGTGCATCTGCTCGGCATCGAGTCGCCCGGCCTCACCAGCTGCCTGGCTTTGGCCGAGCGCGTCGTGGAACTGCTGCGCTGAGCTTGCGGCGCAACGGGCTGCGATATCCGGGTCGGGGATCCCGTGCGCGCTGCGCCTAGCCGCGGGCAGCGGGGCGCGCGGCTTTTTGTGCGGGCAGGGCGTCCCGGGCTTCGGAAGGTGTGAGAGCGGGATCGTCAGCGACCCGAATGACATAATCAGCCGTAGCCATTTCTTGCATGTTCATGACGCTCAAAATCGCCGTTGCCCAGTTGGATTTCGTCGTGGGCGACATGGCCGGCAATGCCCGGCGCATCATCGAAGCGGGCCGTTCGGCCCATGCCCAGGGTGCCCAGCTTCTGCTGACGCCCGAACTCTCCATCTGTGGCTATGCCGCCGAGGACCTGTTTCTGCGCCCGGGCTTCATCGCGGCTTGCGAGGAAGCGCTGGACCAGGTGCGTGTCGCCCTGGCCGATGTGCAAGACCTCACCGTCGTGGTAGGCCACCCGTCGGGCGGCGACTGGCGCACGCGCAGCGTGGCCGTGCCGCAGCGTTACAACGCGGCTACGGTCCTGCGGGGTGGCCAGGTGCTCGCCCGCTATGCCAAGCGCGAGCTGCCCAACTACCAGGTGTTTGACGAGCGTCGCTATTTCGTCGCCGGCGATGCTCCCTGCGTGTTCGAGGTGGCCGGCGTGAAGATTGGCCTTCTGATTTGTGAAGACGCCTGGTTCGATGCTCCGGCGCGCGAGAGCCGTGCCGCGGGCGCGGAGCTGCTCGCCGTGATCAACGCCTCGCCGTTTCACGTCGGCAAGGGCGGCGAGCGCGAAGCCATGATGCGCGCGCGTGTGCAGGACTGCGGACTGCCGCTCGTGTACGCGCACCTGGTCGGAGGCCAGGACGAGCTGGTGTTCGAAGGCCGCTCTTTCGCACTTTCGGCCGATGGCGCGGTGGCGGCCCGGGCGCCCGCTTTTGAAGAAAATCTGCTGATTGCCAGCGTCGAACGGTCCGGCGATGCTATCGAAATTGAAGGCTCCGTGGCCCCCGAGGGTACGAGCGAGGCTGACCTGTGGCATGCCCTGGTGCTGGGCGTGCGCGACTACGTCGGTAAAAACGGCTTTCCGGGGGTGATACTTGGGCTCTCGGGCGGCATCGATTCGGCTTTGGTGCTCGCGATTGCGGTGGATGCGCTCGGGCCGCAGCGGGTGCGCACGGTCATGATGCCTTCGCCCTACACCGCGGCGATGAGTCTCGAAGATGCCGCCGAAATCGCGCGGCGTCTGGGCGTGCGCCATGACGTCGTCCCGATCGCCCCCGCGTTCGAGACCTTGCGGGGCTCGCTGGCGCCGCTGTTCGAGGGCCGTGCCGAGGACACCACCGAGGAAAACATCCAGGCCCGCATCCGCGGCCTCATGCTCATGGCGCTGTCCAACAAGTTCGGCGACCTGGTGCTGACCACTGGCAACAAGAGCGAGTTGGCGACGGGTTACTGCACACTCTATGGCGACATGGCGGGCGGTTTTGCGGTCATCAAGGACGTGGTCAAGACCCAGGTCTTTCGGCTGGCGCATTGGCGCAACGCGCACGATCCCTACGGTCGCGGGGCCAACCCCATCCCTGAGCGCATCCTCACACGCCCGCCGAGCGCCGAGCTGCGGCCGAACCAGACCGATCAGGACAGCCTGCCCCCGTATGAGGTGCTCGACGCCATCATCGAGCGCTATGTCGAGCACGACCAATCCGCTGCCGAGATCGTCGCGGAGGGCTTCGACCCGGCGGTCGTCGATCGGGTGGTTCGGCTGATTCGCGTCAATGAATACAAACGGCGCCAAGCGCCCGTAGGCGTTCGCGTCACGCATCGCAGCTTTGGCAAAGACTGGCGCTATCCTATAAGCAACCGTTATCGGGGCTGACACGCGGCCGATCTCAAACCGAAGGCGGTGTCGCCCCAGAGACCGGCACTGCTTTTGATCCGAAGGAGGCCGTGTCGCCTGAGCGTGTTGGCCCCCTGTTTCGATTCACCCGAGGCCCATTTATGAAGCAAATCACCGCCATCATCAAACCGTTCAAACTCGAGGAAGTCCGCGAGGCGCTGGCCGAAGTCGGCGTGACCGGCCTGACCGTGACCGAGGTCAAAGGTTTCGGCCGACAAAAAGGCCACACGGAGTTGTATCGGGGCGCCGAATATGTCGTCGACTTCCTGCCCAAGATCAAGGTTGAAATCGTCGTCAAAGGGGACGACGTCGACCGCTGCGTCGAAGCCATCGTTCGCGCGGCACGCACGGGCAAAATTGGCGACGGCAAAATCTTCGTCAGCCCGGTCGAGCGGGTGGTGCGCATCCGCACCGGCGAAGAAGACGAAGCGGCGGTCTGAGCCGCACCGCTGCGGGAAGCGGCGGGTTCAGATCTGATCGAGGTCTCGGGCCGTCGTGAATCCCGCCGCTTCGATCAGCCGGCGCGCCAGTTCCGCGGGCTGATCGCCGTCATGGATCAAGGCCATTTGTGCCTCGCTCATGTAACCCTGGGCCACACTGGCTTTGAGAAAAGCGAGCAAAGGGTCGTAGTAGCCCGCGACGTTCAGCAGGCCGATGGGCTTGTCGTGGTAGCCCAGCTGCTTCCAGGTCCAGGCTTCGAAAAACTCCTCGAACGTCCCGATGCCGCCAGCCAATGCCAGGAAGGCATCGGCGTGTTCGGCCATGAGCCGCTTGCGTTCATGCATGGTTTCGACGACGCAGAGTTCCGTGCAACCCTGGTGCGCCCACTCGCGTTCCACGAGCGCCTGCGGAATGATGCCGAGCACCGTTCCCCCGGCGTCGAGACAGGCGTTGGCCACTGCCCCCATTAGGCCCGTGTTCCCGCCACCATAGACCAAGCGCCCACCATGCCGACCGATCCACCGCCCAAGCGTCTCGGCCGCCGCAAGCTGCGCCGGATCGTCCCCGGGCCGGGAGCCGCAATACACACACAAGGAAAACGCGGGGCGCAGCATCAGGCGAAACGACTGTAGAGCGCGCTGGCCCAAACGAAGGCGGCGAGCACGAGGCTGACGAGCACCGCCGCACTGCCCAGGTCTTTCGCTTGCCTAGACAAGGGGTGCCAGGCAGGGTCGATTCGGTCGATGGCGGCTTCAACGGCCGTGTTGAGCAGTTCCACGATCAGCACCAGAAGGACGACGCCCCCCAGAGCCGCTCGCTCGAGCCAGCTTTGGCCCAGATACATGGCGAGCGGTAACAGAACCAGCGCGGCCAGCACCTCCTGCCGAAAAGCCGTTTCCTCCCAGGCATCCCGCAGCCCGCGCAGCGAGTAGCCGGTGGCATACCAAAGCCGCTCGAGGCCCCGACGCCGCTGATGCACCTGATGCGGCTCGAGCCGATCCCGTTCCAACGGGGGCGGAGGCTGGATGGGCTTCATGGCAGGCTTCACGTGGGGCGATTCTCCGTGGGACTGGCCCCCGCGGCCGAGCCCGTACCGGCCGTCGTCACGATCCGTGTGCCGGCGATCCGGTCGTGGAGAAACTGCCGGTCCGGACCGAAGCGCGCGGCCAGCATCCAAACCCCCGCCCAAAGGACCCAGACGGACAAGGCGGCGCTTCCCGTAACGTTCAGTGCGGCGCTGATGGCCAAGGCGGGCAAAAACCAAAGCCAACTCAAAAGGTATCGGATCAAAGCTCTGGCTTGCGTCAGGGGCTGGCCGTTGCGATCGGTGATCCGCAAATGCCAGGTCTTCATGGCCAGGGTTTGGCCCTTGGACCAAAACCAGGTGAAGTAAATGCCGCAGACGACGAAGATGAACGCCTGAAGCGCGTGGCGGTTCTGCAGCGCATGGCGGGTCTGCGTCAAACTGCTAAAGAGATAGCCGGCGACGAAGACCACGCCGAACAACAGCATCCCTTCGTACAACCAGCAGGCCATGCGGCGCCCAAGGGAGGGCGTCGGCAGCCGATCGGGTGCGGACTCCGCCATCGGAATGGTCTCTTTCGGCGCCGTCACGGGCGGGGCCCAGCGCCACTACGCAGGGGCAGCAGCGTCTTGGGACGCAGCCCGGGGATGGTTGCGCTCCTTTGGCCAGCTCCACCGGGCTGAGCGCCACCGGGTGGCGGTTCATGCGGCGCAGACCCAGGCGCAGGCGGTGAAGCTGAGCTGGAGGCTGTTTTCTTCGCAGCAGGCGAGGCCAGCGGAGTGACGAGCTTTCCGGGCTTGCTGGTTCCGTTCGGGGGGTTGGCGGCCGCGGCGAGTCGGCGGCGCTCTTCTTCCGGCAGAGCCTGATAGGCTTCCCAAAGCGCACGCTTGTCTTCGACCTTCAGCTGCTGGCTCTCCCAGAAATTGAGGCGAGCGAGGGTGCGTTGCCGCGGGCTCAAGCGGGCCCATTCCGTCATGCGGCTCTGTAGAACCGATTGCTCTTCGGAGCTCATCCCGTCGAAATTTCTGGCCAGCGCCAGCCATTTGCGTTTTTGCAGGGGGTCCAGCTTGCTCCAAATCGGCGCCAAGGGTCGCAATGCCCGTTGTTCCTCCGAACTCAGTTCGTTCCAGTCGGATTGTTGGCTCGCCAGCAAGGGCGGCGGCCCCGACAGGATTTTTTTGGGCGGAGCCTTGGGCGCAGATGCCGCAAGTGCGGGCGCAGCCGTTGGGGTCAGTGACGTCCCCGGTGCCGGAGAAGGGGCTGCGGTCATGACTTGCGCCGATGCGTTCCACGCCAACGTCGAAATCAAGGCGACAAACCAAAAGCATCCCGCCGCACGGAGGCCGCGCCGCAGCACGTCCGCCGACGGTGACCCGGTTTCGGAAAGCGGCTGGCTCAGCCGAACGGAACCTCGGTTCATCAGCGCCCGGCACCCTCGGTCGGAGCGACCTTCAAAAACTGGATGAAGCCCGGATCCGTGTAGGCTTGTGGCGGCAGGTCATCGGTGAGCAAGGCCGCATCGATTGCAGCCGCCTCTTGTGCACGCTCGTCGTTGAACGCGTGTTCGAGCAGGTACAGGCCCCAGAGCAAAGCGAGCAGCGGCAACAAAGCCCAAGCTCGGCGCCACCAGGCTTCCGATTCACCGCCGCTGCCCAGGCTGGCCGTCATGTCGCTTTGAATCTCGACAGCGCTGGCGGTCTGCGGACGGAGCACGGCCTCCCGCCGACGCACGGCGACGGCGCGCTCCCGAGCGGCTCTGAGGCGCTCGCTGACTTCGTGTGGAAGCTCGGCCGTCCCCAGACTCAGAACGGCAGCGACCGATCGGCCAAACCGATCTTCCGGCGATGGGGTCGTGGAGTGGGCGCGGGTGTTCATAGTCGAATTCCTTTGGCGCGCAGCGCTTGGGCCAACGTGTGTACGGCGCGCGAGCAATGGGTTTTGACGCTGCCTTCGGAACAGCCCATGGCGGCGGCGGTTTCTGCAACGTCGAGATCTTCCCAGTAACGCAGCAGGAAGGCTTCGCGTTGACGTGGCGGCAGGTCCATCAACGCTTCCTCGATCTGCAGAAGGGTTTCCTTGCGGCTCGTGCTGACTTCCGGGCTGTCTTCGTCGATGGATTCCTGGCTCTGCGGAAAAGTTTCGAGCAGATCGAATTCCCCCTCACCCTCGGGGCCCTCGAAGTCCGAGAGGTTGCTGAAGATCGCATTCCGCGTCTTGCGCCGACGAAACCAGTCGAGCGTGCTGTTCGACAAGATGCGCTGGAACAACATCGGCAGTTCCTCAGCGGGCTTGTCGCCGTAGTGCTCCGCAAGCTTCATCATGCTGTCTTGCACGATGTCGAGCGCAGCCTCCTCGTCGCGCACGTGATAGAGCGCGCGCTTGAACGCCTTGCGCTCGACGCTGCGGAGGAATTCGGACAACTCGCGTTCAGTAGCCAAGGCTGTTGTGAAAGGGTCAAATGGGGCCGCTGGCGTTCAAGACCAACCCGCCCAGGGGTGCGTCGGAAAAGCCAGCAATTATCGCCGCTTGGTCCTGGGGTCATTTCGCGGCTTGTGGCAGCCCATTTTTGGGCGGCGGGCCCGAGCTCGGCTGCGGCGGGTGCGATAATCTGCAATTCCGACACCGGAGAAACGGGTCCTGGCCCGGCGGCGCAAGCAGCACGCCCATGGTCTTGGCCTCAAGTCCCGAAGCGGCTTCACGAGAGCGCGGCCAAGGGGCACCCTAGGTTTTTCGTCAGAGAAATTCTGAAAGGTTGAATATGGAAGTATCGAAAAAAGAGCTGGCGGTGGCCGCTCAAACGGCGGGTCACCGCCATCCCGAGGAACTTCGAGGCGCCGAAATCCTCGTCAAGGCGCTGCAGGCCGAAGGTGTCAAGTATCTGTGGGGCTACCCTGGCGGTGCGGTTCTGCATATCTACGACGCGCTCTACAAGCAGGACACGATTCAACACGTCCTGGTGCGTCACGAGCAAGCGGCCATCCACGCGGCGGACGGCTACGCACGGGCAACCGGCGAGGTCGGTGTTGCGCTCGTGACCTCCGGGCCCGGCGTGACCAACGCGGTCACCGGCATCGCGACCGCGTACATGGACAGCATTCCGATGGTGGTGATCACCGGCCAGGTGCCAACGGCTGCGATCGGGCTCGATGCTTTTCAGGAATGCGACACCGTTGGCATCACGCGGCCCATCGTCAAGCACAACTTTCTGGTCAAGGACGTTCGGCAACTCGCCGAAGTCATGAAAAAGGCGTTTCACATCGCGCGGACCGGTCGCCCGGGTCCCGTGGTGGTGGATATTCCGAAGGACGTTTCGTTCAACAAGACGACCTACCGCGGCTATCCCGAAACCGTCGAGATGCGCTCCTACAACCCGGTTCGACGCGGGCACGGCGGTCAGATCCGCAAGGCGCTGCAGCTGCTTCTGTCGGCCAAGCGGCCCTACATCTACACCGGCGGCGGCGTCTTGCTGGGGAACGCTACCGAGGAGCTGCGCACCCTGGTCGACCTGCTGGGCTACCCCGTGACCCATACGCTGATGGGGCTGGGTGCGGTTCCGGCGACCGATCGACGCTTTCTCGGCATGCTGGGCATGCACGGCACCTACGAGGCCAATATGACGATGCAGAACTGCGACGTTCTGCTTGCCGTGGGCGCCCGTTTCGATGACCGGGTGATCGGAAACCCCAAGCATTTCGCCCAGAACGAGCGCAAGATCATCCACATCGACATCGACCCATCGAGCATCTCGAAGCGGGTCAAGGTCGATGTGCCCATCGTCGGCGATGTCAAAGAAGTTCTGAACGAATTGATCCACATGATCCGCGAGGCGGGACAACGCCCGGATCAGCAGGCGCTCGGGGCCTGGTGGGAAACGATCGAATCCTGGCGGGCGCGTGACTGCCTGGCTTATGACCGCGCCAACACCGAGGTCATCAAGCCACAGTACGTCATCGAGACGCTGTGGAACATGACCCGCGACGCCGACGCCTACATCACCTCCGATGTGGGGCAACACCAGATGTGGGCGGCGCAGTATTACAAGTTCGAGCGGCCTCGGCGCTGGATCAACTCGGGCGGGCTGGGCACCATGGGCGTCGGTATTCCCTATGCCATGGGCATCAAACTCGCCAAGCCCGAGAGTGAAGTGTTCTGTGTGACGGGCGAAGGTTCGGTGCAGATGTGCATCCAGGAACTCTCGACCTGCCTGCAATACAACACGCCGATCAAGATTCTCTCGCTCAACAACCGTTATCTGGGCATGGTGCGGCAGTGGCAGGAAATCGAGTACTCGGGTCGATACAGTCACAGCTACATGGATGCGCTGCCGAACTTCGTCAAACTTGCCGAGGCCTACGGCCACGTCGGGATGCTGATCGAGCGTCCGCAGGACGTCGAGCCGGCCTTGCGCGAGGCACGCAAACTCAAGGACCGGACGGTTTTCTTGGACTTCCGCACCGATCCGACGGAGAACGTCTTCCCGATGGTGCAGGCGGGACGAGGCATCACGGAGATGCTGCTCGGTTCCGAGGACCTCTAATCGCTGAACCAGGACGAATCTATCGCGCACCAAGCCCGCGGCTTACCGGCTGCGGGGGAGGGTGGGCGAAATGAGGGCTCATGAATGAAACACATCATTGCAGTATTGATTGAAAACGAGGCCGGTGCCTTGTCGCGCGTGGTCGGCTTGTTCTCGGCCCGCGGCTACAACATCGAGTCGCTCACCGTGGCCCCGACCGAAGACCCGTCTCTGTCGCGCATGACCATCCAGACCACCGGTTCGGACGATGTGATTGAGCAGATCACCAAGCACCTGAACCGTTTGATCGAGGTCGTCAAGGTCGTCGACCTGACCGAAGGCGCTTATACCGAGCGCGAACTGATGATGGTGAAGGTACGCGCGGTGGGCAAAGAGCGCGAAGAGATGAAGCGCATGGCGGATATCTTCCGCGGGCGCATCATCGATGTGACGGAAAAGAGCTACACCATCGAACTGACCGGCGATCAGGCCAAGAACGACGCTTTTTTGGACGCCATCGACCGGACGGCCATTTTGGAAACCGTCCGAACCGGCGCCAGTGGCATCGGGCGCGGTGAGCGAATTTTGCGCGTTTGACTCCCTGATTCCCTGGGTTTTGATCCATTCAACATTTTTTAGGAGAAGGAATGAAAGTTTTCTACGACAAAGACTGTGACCTCAGCCTGATCAAAGGCAAAACGGTTGCCATCATCGGCTATGGTTCGCAGGGTCATGCCCATGCCCAAAACCTCAATGACAGCGGCGTCAAGGGCGTTGTCGGCCTGCGCAAGGGCGGCGCCTCGTGGGACAAGGGGGGCAAGGCCGGCCGCACGGTGCTCGAAGTGAACGAAGCCGTCAAGGCGGC
>NZ_JAEMQB010000119.1:0-10333 GCF_022759015.1 Tibeticola sp.
CACAGCCATTGCCCCAGGTAAAGGAGCGAGCCCAGCCCGTGCCACAGCGGCAGGTTGTCGCGCGCCAGGATGTGGGGCGCCACGACCCATTCAGAGATGACTGCAAAGCTGAGGCCGAGCACTACCAAAATAAGAGCACCCCAGGTCCATTTTCTGCCGGCATAACGCCAAAAAGACCAGAAAACGCCGAGCAGAGCCAGCCCACAAGCCGCCGCGACCGCGTTCTGAGCGGAAAACAGCTGCCCCGCCATGTTCCCGGCCAGGGCGGGCGTCGGGAGATGGCGGAACAGGCCCGGGACGACCCAGAAAGCGGTCGCACTGAGGCTGCCCCACCACAGCGCCGCGGCGAGCAAGCCCACGAGCCGGATGGCGGATGTCCGTCGGGCGCTCATCGCACCCTCACCGATAGTGGACCGCGACGATTTCGTAGCGCCGCACGCCGCCCGGCGCCTGAACCTCGGCCACGTCGCCCTCTTCCTTGCCGATCAGCGCCCGAGCGATGGGGCTTGAGATGTTGATCAGATTCAGTTTGAGGTCGGCCTCGTCCTCACCGACGATCTGGTAGACGACCGTTTCGCCGCTGTCTTCATCCTCGAGCTCGACGGTCGCGCCAAACACGACGCGCCCACCGGCGTCGACCGCGGCCGGATCGATCACCTGGGCGGCCGACAGCTTGGATTCGATCTCCTGGATCCGGCCCTCGATGAAGCCTTGACGGTCCTTGGCTGCTTCGTACTCGGCGTTTTCGCTGAGGTCGCCCTGCGCCCGCGCTTCGGCGATGGCGGCAATGACGGCTGGCCGGTCGACGGTCTTGAGACGGTGCAGCTCTTGTTTGAGCAGTTCGGCACCACGCTTGGTGATGGGTATCGTTGCCATAAAAGTCGGATGAATCGGTTGGAAGTCTTTACTTGTCGGGGTGTAGCCCGAGACGCCCTTCGCTTCTCGAGATCCCAAAAAGCAACCGCCGGGCGTGAACGTCCGGCGGTTGACTGCGGGGAATTATGCCGTGAACCTGCAGCGGATCAACGGCCCAGGGCGGCGAGCATGTCCTGAACGGAAATCACCGTCAAGCTGTCGAGGTGCTTCATCCCTTCGACGGCAGCCTCCGCACCGGCGATGGTCGTGAAGGTCGTCACGCGCGCAGCCAACGCCGACGTGCGGATGGCGCGGGAGTCAGTGATGGCATTGCGCCGTTCCTCGACGGTGTGAATCACCAGCACGATCTCGTCGTTCTTGATCATGTCGACGATGTGCGGCCGCCCCTCGGTCACTTTGTTCACGACCGCGACCGGAACACCAGCCGCGGCAATCGCTGCGGCGGTGCCCCGAGTCGCCACCAGCTCGAAGCCCATTTCATGCAGGGCACGAGCGACCTCCACCGCGCGCGGCTTGTCGCCGTTCTTGACCGTCAGAAACACCTTACCGGCGGGTGTGCCATCGGGCTTGAATGGCCGCGGCAGCCGCGTACCGGCGCCGAGTTGGCTCTTCACGAAGGCCTCGCCAAAGGTCCGGCCCACGCCCATGACCTCCCCGGTGGACTTCATTTCCGGCCCAAGGATGGTGTCGACGCCCGGGAACTTCACGAACGGGAACACCGCCTCTTTGACGCTGAAGTATGGCGGCGTGACCTCGGCACCGATGCCCTGCTGGTCCAGCGTCTGGCCGGCCATGCAGCGTGCCGCCACCTTGGCCAGCTGCACGCCGGTGGCCTTGGACACGAAGGGCACGGTGCGCGAAGCGCGCGGGTTGACCTCGAGCACATAGATCACGTCCTGGCCGTCCGCTTCCTGGATGGCGAACTGCACATTCATCAAGCCCACCACGTTCAAACCTGCCGCCATGGCCGCGGTCTGGCGCTTGAGCTCGTCGACCGTCGCCTTCGAGAGGTAGTACGGCGGCAGTGAACACGCCGAGTCGCCCGAGTGCACGCCGGCCTGCTCGATGTGCTCCATCACCCCGCCGATGAACACGCGGCCCGAGGCGTCGCGCACCGCGTCCACGTCGCACTCGATCGCATCGTTGAGGAAGCGATCGAGCAGCACCGGCGAGTCGTTGCTGACCTTGACTGCCTCGCGCATGTAGCGCTCCAGATCCCGCTGCTCGTGCACGATCTCCATCGCGCGACCGCCCAGCACATAGCTCGGCCGCACCACCAGCGGATAGCCCAGCGCGGCCGCCTTCTCCAGCGCCTCGGCCTCGGTGCGCGCCGTCGCGTTGGGTGGCTGGCGCAAGCCCAGATCGTGGAGCAGCTTCTGGAAGCGCTCGCGGTCCTCGGCGGCGTCGATCATGTCGGGCGACGTCCCGATGATGGGCACCCCCTCGGCTTCGAGGCCCAAGGCGAGCTTGAGCGGTGTCTGGCCGCCGTATTGCACGATCACGCCGGTAGGCTTTTCCTTGTCGACGATCTCGAGCACGTCCTCGAGCGTCAGCGGCTCGAAATACAGGCGGTCCGAGGTGTCGTAGTCGGTGGAGACCGTCTCGGGGTTGCAGTTGACCATGATGGTCTCGTACCCGTCCTCGCGCATCGCCAAGGCCGCATGGACACAGCAGTAGTCGAACTCGATGCCCTGGCCGATGCGGTTGGGGCCGCCGCCGAGCACCATGATCTTCTTTTTGTTCGTCGGCTCGGCCTCGCACTCGTCTTCATAGGTCGAGTACATGTAGGCGGTGTGGGTCGCGAACTCGGCCGCGCAGGTGTCCACGCGCTTGTAGACCGGCCGCACGCCCAAGCGTCGGCGGGTGTCGCGCACCGCTTTCTCGCTGGTTTTGAGCAGCTTGGCGAGCCGCCGGTCGGAGAAACCCTTTTGCTTGAGCGCGCGCAGCGTGGCCGCATCGAGCGCGGCCAAGGCCTGCTCGCCGCGTTCGGCGGCAAGCGCGTCGAGGTCGAGTTCGATCTTCACGATTTGCTCGATCTGCGCGAGGAACCAGGGGTCGATCTTGGTGAGCTGGTGCACCTCCTCGAGCGACCAGCCCGCCGCAAACGCGTCGCCGACATACCAGATGCGCTCGGGGCCGGGCTCGCCGAGCTCGCGCTCGAGAATCTCGCGGTCCTGCGTCTTTTCGTTCATGCCATCGACGCCGACTTCCAGCCCGCGCAGCGCCTTCTGGAACGACTCCTGAAAGGTCCGGCCCATGGCCATGACTTCGCCCACCGACTTCATTTGCGTCGTGAGCCGGCTGTCGGCAGCCGGAAACTTCTCGAACGCGAAACGCGGAATCTTCGTCACCACGTAGTCGATCGTCGGCTCGAAGCTCGCGGGCGTCGCGCCGCCGGTGATCTCGTTGCGCAGTTCGTCGAGTGTGTAGCCCACGGCCAGTTTGGCCGCAACCTTGGCGATCGGAAACCCGGTTGCCTTGGACGCCAAGGCCGAAGAGCGCGAGACGCGAGGGTTCATCTCGATCACGATCATGCGGCCGTCCTTGGGGTTGACGGCGAACTGCACATTCGAGCCCCCGGTATCGACGCCGATCTCGCGCAGCACCGCCAAGGAGGCGTCGCGCATGATCTGATACTCCTTGTCGGTCAGCGTCTGCGCGGGTGCGACCGTGATCGAGTCGCCCGTGTGCACGCCCATGGGGTCGAGGTTTTCGATCGAGCAGACGATGATGCAGTTGTCGGCGCGATCGCGCACGACCTCCATCTCGAACTCTTTCCAACCAACGAGCGACTCCTCGATCAGCAGCTCGCGGGTCGGCGAGGCTTCGAGGCCGCGCTTGCAGATGGCCTCGAACTCCTCCGGGTTGTAGGCAATCCCGCCGCCGGTGCCGCCCAGCGTGAAGCTCGGGCGGATCACGGTCGGGAAGCCCACCGCTTTCTGCACCGCCCAGGCCTCTTCCATGCTGTGCGCGATCCCAGAGCGCGCCGAGCCCAGGCCGATGGCGGTCATCGCAGCCTTGAACTTCTGCCGGTCTTCGGCCTTGTCAATGGCTTCGGGCTTGGCGCCGATGAGTTCGACGCCGAACTGATCCAGCACGCCGTTGCGCCAGAGGTCGAGCGCGCAGTTGAGCGCCGTTTGTCCGCCCATCGTCGGCAGGATGGCGTCGGGCCGCTCGCGCTCGATGATGCGCGCCACCGTCTGCCAGGTGATGGGCTCGATGTAGGTGACGTCGGCCGTGGCCGGGTCGGTCATGATCGTCGCCGGGTTGCTGTTGATCAGGATGACCTTGTAGCCCTCTTCGCGCAGCGCCTTGCAGGCCTGCACGCCGGAATAGTCGAACTCGCAGGCCTGCCCGATCACGATGGGGCCGGCGCCGATGATGAGGATGCTCTGGATGTCGGTGCGCTTAGGCATGCGCGTTCTCCTGGGCTTGCATGAGCGCGGTGAAACGGTCGAACAGATAGGCCACGTCATGCGGGCCCGGCGAGGCCTCGGGGTGACCCTGGAAGCAAAACGCCGGCCGGTCGTTCCAGGCCAGGCCTTGCAAGGTGCCGTCGAACAGGCTCACATGCGTGGTCCGCAGGTTCGCGGGCAGCGAATCGGCATCGACCGCAAAGCCGTGGTTTTGGCTGGTGATGGACACCCGCCCGGTGTCGAGATCCTTCACCGGGTGGTTCGCACCGTGGTGGCCGAACTTCATCTTGAAGGTGCGCGCACCCGCTGCGAGCGCCATGATCTGATGCCCAAGGCAGATGCCGAAGGTGGGCACGCCCGCGTCGAGAAAGTGGCGTGCCGCCTCGATGGCATAAGTGCAGGGCTCGGGGTCCCCGGGGCCGTTGGAGAAAAACACCCCATCGGGCCGCATCGCCTGAACCTCGGCAGCAGGCGTCTGTGCGGGCACCACCGTCACGGCGCAACCGCGCTGAGCGAGCATACGCAGTATGTTCTTCTTGATGCCGAAGTCGTAGGCCACCACGTGGAACCGGGGCTCGGCGAGTTCACCATAGCCCTTACCCAAAGCCCACTCGGTCTGCGTCCAGCGATAAGCCTTCCTCGTGCTGACCACGCGCGCCAGATCCTGCCCCGCCATGCTCGGGGCGCGGCGTGCGGTGGCGACGGCTTCGTCGATCTGTGCCGGCGTGAAGGATTGCCCGGCCTCGAGGGCGACGATGACGCCGTTCTGTGCGCCATGGGTGCGCAGCAGCCGGGTAAGCTTGCGCGTGTCGATCCCGGCGATCGCCACCGTGCCTTCGTCGCGCAGATACTGCCCCAGGCTGCGCTGCGCGCGGAAGTTGCTGGCGAGCAGCGGCAAGTCCTTGATGATCAGTCCTGCGGCCTGGACCTGGTCCGACTCGACGTCTTCATCGTTGACGCCGGTGTTGCCGATGTGGGGATAGGTAAGCGTGACGATCTGCTGGCAATAGCTCGGATCGGTGAGGATTTCCTGGTAGCCGGTGAGCGCCGTATTGAAGACGACCTCACCAACGGTAACGCCGGGAGCACCAATCGAGTGACCAACAAAGACCGTGCCGTCTGCAAGCGCGAGGAGCGCGGGCGGGAAATTTCCCTGTAGAGACAAAAGCACTGGGTTCTCCGGATGGTTGCGGGTACGCCCAAATGCGCGTCGCAAACAGAGTTGCGCCTGGCTGCTTTTGTGGGAGGGAGCTTCAGAGGGATTTGGGCGTACGGGCGGGGGCCAAAAAGCCTCTCATTATAGCCGCGGCCCTGGGGGTCGATCGGACCGGGCAGCATACGCGCATGCGTCGGGAGCGCACGACAGCGACCCGTTCAGGAAGCGCTGAAGAAAGATGCAGCGTTTCCTTCAGCGCGGCCCGACGGCGATGGCGTGCAGGCAGATCGCGGCAGCTGCCGCCACGTTCAGCGACTCCTCGCCCCCTGGCTGGGCGATGCGCACACGACGATCGGCGCGAGCCAAAACCGCCGCGCTGACCCCCTGTCCTTCATGCCCCAGAACCAGCGCGCAGGGGTTCGGCGGCGTCCGCTCGTGCAACAGAACCCCCTCATGCACATGGGTGACCACGCGCGGAATCTCGAAGCCATCGAGCACGTCCACGTCGAGGTCTTCGATCAGCCGCAAACCGAAGTGGGCCCCCATGCCGGCCCGCACAACCTTGGGCGACCACAGCGCCGCAGTACCCCGCAAAGCCAGAACCTGATGGAAACCGAAGGCCGCAGCGCTGCGCAAGATCGAACCGACGTTGCCGGCATCCTGCACGCGGTCGAGCACCACCGTCGCCGCCCCGGCGTTGAACGGTGCCTGGGCGGGCAAGTCGAGCACGAAACCCATCGGTGCCGGTGACGAGAGGCTGCTGATTCCCGCCATCATTGCCGCCGGAATTACTATATTTTCAAGAGCAAGAAAGTCGGATTTATCGCCGGCATCAGCCCAAAATGATTCAGAAAACACGGCCAGCGCCGGCCGCAAGCCTCGGGCCAGCGCAGCCCGGCATAGATGGTCGCCTTCGATCCAAACCTGCCCCTGTTTTCGGTACTCGGTGTTGACCTGCGCGAGCCTCTTCACAGCCTTGTAGCGCGGATTGTCCCGCGAGGCGATGAACTGCACGCGCGGCCCTGACCGGCCGCTGGACAACTCAGCGTTCATCGCCCCTCCACTGCGCCACGGGCGCGAAGCTGCGCCGGTGCCATTCACACGGCCCGTGCGTCCGCAGCGCGGCGAGATGAGCCGCCGTGCCGTAACCTTTGTGGGCGGCAAAGCCGTATTGCGGATGCAGCCGGTCGATCTCCACGCACCATCGGTCGCGATGCACCTTCGCGAGGATCGAGGCGGCCGAAATCTCGGCGACGCTCGCATCCCCCCCCACCACGGCCTCTGCCAACACGTCGAGCACCGGCAAACGGTTTCCGTCCACGAGTACCCGAGCCGGGCGCAACCGCAGGGCCGCCACCGCCCGCTGCATCGCCAGCAGCGTGGCCTGCAGGATGTTGAGCCGGTCGATCTCCTCGACGCTGGCCTCCCCCAGCGCCCAGCAAAGCGCATCGGCCCGAATCCGCTCGGCCAAGGCCTCGCGACGCTTGGGTGCGAGCTTCTTCGAGTCGGCCAGGCCGTCGATCGGGCGCTCGGGGTCAAGGATCACCGCAGCGGCCACCACCGGGCCGGCCAGCGGGCCGCGGCCAGCCTCGTCCACCCCCGCGATCAGCCCCAAGGTGCCCCAATCCAGGCTGGCCTGCCTAGCGCCCAAGAAGCTCTTCGATCGCATGGGCAGCTTGCTCCGGCGTGTCGCGGCGAAGTTCATGGTGGAGTTCGGTGAAGCGCCGCTCGAGGGCGGCCACGCGCGAGGGAGCCTCGAACCACTCGAGCACCGCCGCCGCCAAGCGCGCGGGTTGAGCCTGGCGCTGCAAAAACTCCGGAACAACAAACGACCCGCAGAGGATGTTGGGCAAACCCACCCACGGCTGCAGCATCTTGCGGCGGGTGATCTGCCAGGACAGTTCGTTCATGTGGTAGGCGATGACCATCGGGCGCTTGTAGAGCGCCGCTTCCAAGGTCGCCGTCCCACTGGCGATCAAGGCCACGTCACACGCCTCCAGCGCGTCGTGCGAGTGCCCTTCGAGTATCTCCAGGTGTAAGCCCGGAGCGTATCGGCGCGCCAACTCGCCCACCCGCGCCCGCCACGCCGGCACGGACGGCACGACGAAGCGCATGGCCGGCCGCGCCTGCGCCAGCAATGCCGCTGTTCGAAAGAACCTCGGCGCCAGGTGTTCGACTTCCGCGCCCCGGCTGCCGGGCAAGACCGCAACCACGGGCGCGTCGGCTGGAAGTTGTAAGCGTCGGCGCGCAGCCACGCGGTCGGGTTCGAGCGGAATCACCTGAGCCAATGGATGCCCCACATAGCGGGCACGGATGCCGTGCCGCTCCAGCAGCGGGATTTCAAAGGGGAAGACGCACAGCACCAGGTCTGCGCTCTGCGCGAGCGTGTGGATGCGCTCCGCGCGCCAGGCCCAGACCGAAGGACACACGAAATGCACCGTCGTCACCCCGCCCGCCTTGAGCGCGCGCTCGAGCGGCAGGTTGAAATCCGGCGCGTCAACCCCGACGAAGACATCCGATGGCTCGGACAGCAGCCGGCGCTGGAGCTGCGCGCGGATCGAGACGATGGACCGGTAGTGGCGAAGCACCTCGGCATAGCCGCGCACCGCGAGCCGGTCGGCACTCCACCAGGCCTCAAAGCCGCGTCGGGCCATCTGCGGCCCACCAATCCCGACGGCTTTGAGCCCCGGCCAGTGCCGCTGCAAGCCATCGAGCAACAAGCCAGCCAGCAGATCTCCCGAGGGCTCACCCGCCACCATCGCGACCGACAAACCCGGGTCGGTCGCTGGCCGCTTCGGCGTCCGGTGCCCCTGTGCCGCTTCGCGATCAGCGTCCACGCCAAGAAGCCCCTGAGTCAACGGACGATGCCCCGCTCGGCCGGCGTTGCACTCAGAAACGATGTCATTAACGAGACATCGGCCGCCGCCTCCGGATAGCGCTGTGCCAAGGCGCCGATCTCCGCGATGGCCTCTTGAAGCGTCAAACCATCGCGGTAGAGCGCCTTGTGCATGGCCTTGACCGCGGCGATACGCTCAGGCGTGAACCCCCGCCGACGCAGCCCTTCGAAATTCATCGACCGCGCACGAGCCGGTTGCCCCTGAGCCATGACGAAGGGTGGCAGGTCTGCAAACAACAGCGAACACATCGCCGTCATGCTGTGGGCACCGAGCCGCACGAACTGGTGAACGACCGTGAAGCCGCCCAAGATCGCCCAGTCACCAACCTCGACATGACCTGCCAGTTGCGAGTTGTTGGCAAAAATCGTGTGGTTGCCCACGCGGCAATCGTGCGCCAAATGCACGTAAGCCATGATCCAGTTGTCATCGCCCACGCGCGTGACACCTCCGCCGCCGGGCGTGCCGATGTTGAAGGTGCAAAACTCGCGCACCGTGTTGCCGTCGCCGATGATCAACTCGCAGGGTTCGCCGGCATACTTCTTGTCTTGCGGCACCGCCCCGAGCGAGCAGAACTGAAAAATGCGATTGTCTCGGCCGATCGTGGTGTGGCCCTCGATCACGCAGTGCGGCCCGACGCTCGTGCCGGCAGCGATCCGCACGTTGGGACCAATGAGCGTGTAGGCACCGATTTCGACATCTGCGTCGAGTTCGGCCGCCGGGTCGACCCGTGCCGTTTCGTGGATGCGTGCCATGCGCCCTCGCGTCAGCCGATGCGGCGCATCGTGCACATCAGGTCACCCTCGCAGGCGAGTTCACCCGCGACCGTCGCCCGCGCCTTGAACTTGTAAATCCCGGCCCGCACCCGATCGAGTTCGACCTCCAGCATCAACTGATCGCCCGGCTCGACCGGCCGCTTGAATCGTGCATTGTCGATGCCGGCGAAGTAATAAACCGTCTGGGCGTCGGGGCTCGCATCCTGCATGTCGAAGGTCAGCAAAGCCGCCGCCTGCGCCAAAGCTTCGAGCATCAACACCCCGGGCATCACCGGACGGTGGGGAAAATGGCCCATGAAAAAAGGTTCGTTGATCGTGACGTTTTTCAGCGCCGTGATGCGCTGCCCCTTCTCGAGCGCGACCACACGATCGACGAGCAAGAACGGATAGCGGTGCGGCAGTTGGCTGAGAATGCGGTGGATGTCCATCATCGTTCGGTGGGCGGCGAAACCGCCGGTCTAAAGAAGGTTGAAAAACCGAGGGGCCCGGGGCCGGCACGCGGGCTCAAGAGGCGTGCAGGCCGCGCTCGAGCGCCTTGATCCGTTCGCGCAAGCCGTGCAGCTGCTTGAGCGTTGCGGCATTCCGCTCCCAAGAGGCATTTTCGTCGATCGGGAAGATGCCCGAATACTGCCCCGGTTTGAGAATCGAGCGCATCACGACCGAGGCCGCCGAAATGTGGACCCCATCGGCCAGCGTCAAATGCCCCAGCACGACCGCGCCACCGCCGATGGTGCAGTGCGCGCCGATCTTCGCGCTACCCGCAACACCGGCGCAGCCGGCCAACGCCGAGTGCGCGCCGATGTGCACGTTGTGGCCAATCTGCACCAGATTGTCGAGTTTGACCCCATCCTCGATCACCGTGTCCGACAACGCGCCCCGGTCGACGCAACTGTTGGCCCCGATTTCGACGTCGTCCCCGATCTGCACCGCCCCAAGCTGCTCGATCTTGACCCAATGCCGGTCTTCGTCAAGCGCAAAGCCAAACCCATCGGGCCCGATCACCACGCCGGCATGCAGCAGACAGCGGCGCCCAAGTACGCAATCTTCGCCCACCGTCACGTGCGCGCGCAGCACCGTCCCCGCACCGATTCGAGCCCCGCGTTCGACCACGCAGAACGGGCCGATGGAGACATCGTCGCCGATTTCCGCGGCGGGGTCGACGATCGCCGTGGGGTGGATCCCCCGTAGCGCCGGCCCTCGGTGCTCGGCCTTCCA